>CAZLFS010000024.1:0-8070 GCA_964559005.1 uncultured Candidatus Saccharibacteria bacterium | reverse complement strand
ATTTTCCCAGCGATTCTCGCCCTCTTCAGTTCCATCGCGCAGCCACTTCTCATAACCAGATTTTTTCAACAATAACCGCATTAAGGACAAAATATTTTCCTGCGCCTCAAAAATTGCCAGTTCCTCTATTAATAAGAAGAACATTTGCACGGCATTATATTGTTTTGGCGGCAATTCTATTTCCGCGAGCTGCAGGCGGAAAGAAGCCAGGTTCGCATTTGTACGCAAAACCATCTCTTTTAAAATGCCATAAGATTTTTCGCCGATTCCGCGCGCCGGCTCATTAATCACTCTTTTCAAAGATACCAAATCTTTATAATTAGTAATCAGGCGCAAATAGGCAATAACATCCTTAATTTCTTTGCGCTGATAGAATTTAACGCCGCCAACAATCTGGTAAGGAATTTTTGATTGCAAAAAAACTTCTTCTAGTGCGCGCGATTGCGCATGGGTGCGGTATAGAACCGCAAATAGCGTCAGCGGATCGTGATTTTTCGGCAGTTGCGGCAAAGCAAATGGGTTCAATATTGAACGCCCCTCAAAACCGCCGCGATTTTGCTGTTTCTGCTTGTTTAGAAACTTATCTAATATAGAGTAGGTTTTTGGCTCTGCTTCATAAGATTCCTCGGCCTCGTAGCTCAATTCGTCATTTATAACCACCCCGCCAGCCTTCTTTATAATAGTTTTGGCGACAAACTTGGCTTCTTCAATCTCATCCTCCACTTCAATGAGACGAATATGCTCCCCTTCTTCATTTTCAGTCCAGAGTTTTTTTGGCTTTTGCTCACTATTTAGCGCAATAACGCCGTCTGCAACCGCTAAAATATTTTGAGTGGAGCGGTAATTCTGTTCCAGCTTTATTACTGCGCAATCCGGGAAATGCTCCTCAAAATTTAAAATATTCTGTAAATTCGAACCGCGGAAACCGTAAATGCTTTGCGCATCATCGCCAACAACAAACAAGTTCCTATTGCCGACATTTTCAGGCCTACCTATTGCCAACAAATAAAGCAGCAAGTATTGTGCGTGATTAGTGTCTTGGTATTCATCAACCAGAATGTATTTAAAAATATTTTGGTATTTCGCAAGCACTTCCGGAAAGCTTTGGAAAATTTTAACCGTCAGCATTAAGAGGTCGTCAAAATCCAACGCATTCTGCTGAAATAAATAATTCTGGTATTCAGCATAAATATCCCGAGTTAAGCCAAGCAAGAACTTGTCAATTGGCAGGTTCAATTCTGCAGGCGTTTGCAGCGCATTCTTTGCTTGGGAAATATAATTGCGAAACAAATTCGGCGGAAATTTTGAGCCAAGGTTCTTTTCCGAAACAATTTCCCGAAAGATTTTAGTTTGGTCATCATCATCAAAAATAACATAGCTTCGCGTGTAGCCAAGCGCCTGGATTTCCTGGCGCAGAATGCGCGCGCAAACGGAATGAAATGTGCCCATAGTTGGCGTACCGATATTTGGGAAAAGCCTGTGCACGCGCTCCTGCATTTCCTTGGCTGCCTTATTCGTGAAAGTTAAAGCAAGAATATTGTTTGCCGGCACCCAACCGTTTGCAATCAAATAAGCAATGCGGTGCGTCAGCACTTTAGTTTTGCCAGATCCTGCCCCGGCAAGAACCAAAACCGGTCCGAGCGGAGCTGTCACTGCCTGAACCTGGCGCTCATTTAAACCGGATAAAATTTTATTTCTAATTTCGATGTCCATATTAATAAATTATAGCAAAATTTTGCGCACAAATTACGCACCTATAAACCACCACTTTTTCGCTAACTGTAGCGAAATGTGGAAAAAAAACTGCTTAAATTAGCCAAAAAATATGCTATTTAACCTAAAAACCCTTGATCGCTGCCAGCTCGCTTGATAAGATGATTTGTGTTAAGCCGTAATCTTGTTAACCCATTTATAGAGTTTATTCCAAACGACTTTTTTACCCGAATACCCGCCGAATAAATTCTCATATTTGGACTAATAAGGAGCCTCTATTAAAGCAAATTTCAGTGTATTGCTGCAATTTCTTAAGCAACTCGCAGCAAGCGTCGTCAAAACACAAAAAACACTAAACCAAAAGTTAAATACCCTAAACAGCAAAATCAACAAACATCTAAGTTCTTTCCATGCGCTGCACTCTTCTTTGAAGATGGACCGCATTGATTATACCTTTAAATTCAGTACAGAACTTATCGTGTTTGTTTTGTCGTTTCTAGTGATTGGCGTTAATTTTGCCGGCGCGCAAACGAACAGCAATCTTTTCTCAAAATTGCTCGCAATCCACCCGAAAGCAAACCTCGCTCTATATAATAAGCAGAATACGATTAAAACTATTGTTGCCCAGGATACGAATCTGATTCCACAAGCATCAGCACAGGTCGTGCTTGCTTCCACAGACCAGATCAGCGCCGCTCCGCAAATTGACGGCAATATTGATACGATCGTAAACAACAATACTTTAGTTAAAGAAAACGCAAGCAGCACCCAGGCATTGATTGCAAAGCAAATCCATGTTTACGTCACACAAAACGGCGACACCTTGCAAAGCGTTGCGCAAAAATTCAATTTAAATCCGAATACAATTGTTTGGGCAAATAATTTGAAGACTGCGGACATTAAGCCGGGCTGGGATTTAATCATCTTGCCGATCAACGGCGTAAAAGTAACTGTGGGCGACAACGATACCTTGCCGGACATTGCCAAGAAATATAATGCTGACATTAATCAGATTATTTCTTATAACAACTTAGCTGACGACAGCGACACAGTTCCAGGACAAATCTTGATTATTCCTAATGGAGTGATGCCGGCACCGCCAAAGCCAAAGCCAGCAAATGACCTCGGAACAAACCACCTCGAAGGCGACACGCACATTTTCCCATGGGGCCAGTGCACCTGGTATGCGGCACAGCAATTCGGCGGAGTTGAATTCGGCGGCAATGCAAACCGCTGGCCGTCAAATGCCCGTGCAGCTGGTTACAAGGTTGACCATAATCTGGAACTTGGTTCGATTGTAGTCATTCCTGGCAGCCCGCGTTACGGACACGTTGCAATTGTCAGAAGCATTGATGGTGACACAATCACGATTTCAGAAATGAACTTCTATGGTCGCGGCATTGTTGACCAACGCGATATTGACCGCAGCGATGTCATCTGGGCAATCCACAAAAAATAACCTGCTATTCTCATTTTTAGAGAGCAAAAAATCCCGATTTTCGGGATTTTTTGCAATATTTTGGTTATGCCCTGTCCCCATTCTGTATTCTGTCTTCTGTATTCTAACTAGTGCACAGTGCCATCTCCAGAAGGGTCGTCGCTACTGCTTAAATCATTTGCAGTAGCAGTAACAGTATCATTTGTAAATGCATCTGTGCCCGTAAATTGAATGCCTTTAACCAATGTCACTGGCTGGCCAATGCTTGTTTGGCCAGGATTAATTGTGAGATTAAACTGCAATTTGCGGATCGGATTATAATCGCCAGTATGCGCAAGCAACTTATTCACATTCCAGGTGAACTTGCGCGTATTTTGGTCATAGGAAACATTTGGTTCGCTGGCACTGACATAGGAAACATTAAAGCCAACTGCCGTAGGCAACGTGAAAGTTAATGTTGCGGGAGTAATATCGTTAGTGGTGTTGCGCAGGCTTAAGACAACTAAATAAGTTGTGTTTTGGCCAACAGCGGGCGGATTTGCACCGGCATTTACCACTACTGTGCCGTCAATCTCTGGGTTGGTTTCAACTTTTGCGGTAATATCCTTGCCAGGATAACCTGCGGGATATTCGTTGCTCTTTATCAAAGCACTGGCTGTGATGACCAGATTCTTAAGGCTTGCGCGAGTTGCCGGATTAAAAAGCGCCACGGAAAAGTCAAAATCACCCTGGTCATTTGGCGCGAGCGTAACCAAATTACTGTTGCTGCCAGCATCCCATGTGATGGTGTTATCTTTAATATTTGCATTTTGCGCCTGGATTGTAGAAAGATCAAAAGCAACACCCTTTAATGTTGCTGCGATAATTACGCCTGTTACCGGCGTATCAAGGTTGTTTTTATAATGCAGTGCATAATGCAGCGTATCACCCGGCTTCACTACGTCGCCCTTATTATCGTTTTGCGGGTCAGTAAGGCTTAAATCTGCAGCTAGCGGCACTGCGCTAATTACCACAGGGTATTGCGCGGAAGCAACAACGTGGCTGCTGCCAGAGTCATCCGGTGCGGTAATCCCCGCTTTAAATGCTTCCTGATCGCCAATATTTGCGCCAGTGAACTTGCCCTCAATTTTTATTTCGCCGCTCTGCGCAGGATTTAGTGTTCCTAAATTAAAAGTGCTGCCACTGGTCGCACTCGGGTTATAAGAGGCCAACGTAAATGCCTGTGGCAAAGTAACATTCAAAGTTGTGTGGATGATCGGCTTATCCGTAGAATTGGTGTATGCAAGGCGGTAAGTAACATCCTGACCTATATTAATTTTTGTCGGACCGTCAAACTGCATAACAATGCTGGAATTTACAATCTGTGATTGCGCCGAAGCATTTGCAACAAAATCTGAATTAAGATTGGCAAAAGAGTAATGCATTACCGCGCTGATGCTTTTTACTTCATCTGCATTGCCAAACATTGCGCCTTTGATCATAATTGTTGCATCTTGCGAAGGATCCAGAGTTGGAATTGCATACTGGGTACCGCTTAACTTTGCAGGTTTCGGTACGCTGTCGGAAAAAACAAATCCTTGCGGATACAGCATATCCAAAGAAATATTTTTGATTGATACGGAATCGTGGTTGGCAAAATGCACTTTATAAATGATTTCGCTGCCAGATGCAATTTTCGGCGGCGCATCAATGCCAATTTCAATTTTTGGTTGAGTATCTGGTGTTTTTTTATGAAAAGCAAAATAGGACAAAAGCCCGGCTATAATCAAAATTGAACCGACAATCACCCAGATTGCCCATTTATTTTGTTTGAACGAAAAACCGCCGGGATTCTGTGGCTCTAACATTGGCGTCATATTGCTGTTTGTTTGGATCGGCTCCATAGTATCTGCTTGTATATTACACCAAGAACTTGCCTGTATTCAAATTCCTTTCAAGGATGTAACTTGCGTAATTTTGAGCAAAATTAAAGGCCTCGCGGTGATCGACAGGCAAATGATCCGCCGCATTGAAATCGCCTCTCTGGCAGCCGCGTATGAACTCATAAAGGCTCACGGAAACCGCTGCGGCATCGCTTACATGTTCAGCATCTTTTTCGCAAAGAAAACCGCTTTTATAAGTGGAAAAGTAAAGCTGCTGGCTATCAGACAATTTTTTGTTGCAAATCACGCAAACTTCGGCATTAATGCCATAACCATTAAGTGCCATCGCATTTAAAACAAAGCATGCCGAACAAGGATGCGGCTGGTTTGGATTAGCGTCGAGATGCTCTAAAAACTTTAGAAGCGCATCAAACAGCTGCTCGTTGGGCTGCTCATCAGGAGTAGATTTTAATACCAGCTCTGCAGCGTATAGCGCAGCATAAATAGTTTTTTTATTTTCACGCAATTTTTTAAACGTATTCAAGACGCGCACACCGATGATTTGGTGCATCTTTTTCGATTGGATCAGTTCCACCTCGGAATAAAACAAGGTTTGCAGCCCATACGCGAGCTTACTTTTGATTGATTTAACCGCGCGAGCAACTGCGCGAACTTTTCCAAGCTCGCGCGTATAAATAGTAATAATCTCGTTTCCTTCGGAGAAAACGCTTTTCTTTAGGATTATGCTTTGCATGAGATTAAATTTTTACCAAGCCGAGCCAGACAGCCTTGCCGTCCACGTCAGCTTGCATTTCAAAATCAGCTTCAACTTCAAGCTCATACTTAATTTGCGAAACAAAAGTTTTCTTGCGGTCGAATTTTTCCAGCAATGCGCTTTCAATGTCTTCGTTTTTTGTGGCGTAATAGAGGTCGATAAGGTCGCCGACTTTCAAACCGAATTTTTTGCGCATATCCTGCACTTGGCGCTCCAACTCCCGGGCATAACCCTCAACCTGAAGTTCTGGAGAAATCGTTGTGCCAAGGATCACAGCGCAGCTTGCGCTTTCTTTTAATTTTGCGCTTGGCATCTCTTCAATTTCTTGCACGCACTGGACTTCTTTGACATTCAACTCCTCTGCAAGAATTTTTTCCAAATCCGAGCTCAACTGCAGATCTTTATTTTTGAATTTGTAAGCAACATAGGACAATGGTTGGCGCACTTTTATATTTGCTTCCTTTCGAGCTGATAAGCCAAGTTCAACAAGTTCGCGCACCGATTCCATTTTCGCGAGAAGTTCTTTTTCCTCTCCGGAAATCGGTTCAACTTTTGGCCAATTTGCCAAATGCACGCTTTCCTCTCCGGTCAGGTCTTTATAAAAATAATCTGCGATAAAAGGCATGAATGGAGCCATTAATTTGGCAAGCTCTACTAATACGTAACCTAGTGTTGCCAGTGCCTGCAGTGCTTCCTCGTCTTGGCCCTTAATTCGATCCCTGGAACGTCGAACATACCAGGTTGAAAGCTCATTGATGAATTTTATTATTGGCCTGCCTGCATGGACAGTGTTATAGGCATCGAGATTTTCTGTGACTGTACTTTGCAGTTCGTGCAAATCCGCCAAGATCCACTGATCGAGAATATTATCTGTTAACGGCTTTGCGCCATCGCCTACTTTGTCTAAACTGTACATGCGGAAAAAGCTCAACACATTGTAAAGCAACAAAATCACTTTTTTGTAGATCTCGTCAATTTCTTTTTCGCTGAAATAAAGATTTTCCGCGAGCATCACTGGCGATGTCATTAAGTAATGGCGCAGCGCATCCACGCCATATCTCTCAAATATCAGCCAAGGATCAGGAAAATTCTTTTTAGATTTGGACATTTTTTGACCATCTTCAGCTAAGACAACTCCGGTATTTACAACATTTTCGAATGGCGCATGATCAAAAAGAACCGTGCTCATCACATGCATGACATAGAACCAAGCTCGGGTTTGATTAATATACTCGGCGACAAATTGCGCTTTCGAGCGATGCTCTTCAAATAATTCTTTGTTTTCAAATGGATAATGCAATTCCGCAAAAGGCATAGATGCTGATTCGACCCAGCAATCAACAACTTCCGGGATGCGATTCATTTCGTTGCTGCAAACATCACACTCTAATTTGACCTGGTCAATCCAAGGACGATGCAAATCTACGTCTTCTATTCGGCTTGATCTGTAAACGCTATCATAATTAGTGGCTTTGTCGCGCAACTCTTTTAGAGAACCAATGCATTTAGTTCTGCCGCAAGAACGCGAAGAACACTTCCAAAAAGGCAGCGGCGTTGCCCAATATCTATTGCGGGAAATATTCCAATCAGGCGCGTTTTCCAATCCTTTGCCAAAACGGCCATTCTTAAGATGCTCTGGATACCAATCTATCTGTTGCTGGTTTAATTCGATCAAGCGCGGCTTAATTTTCTGAATATTTATAAACCATGCCGGGATCGCATTGTAAAACAAGCGTGTGCCACAGCGCCAGCAAAACGCAACCGAGTGTGTAACAGCTTCTTTTTTTAAAAGCTTGTTTTGCTTTTGTAATTCTTCAATAATCAATGGCTCTGCGTCTCGGTGATATTTGCCTTGCACAAAAGCTGGCGCAACTTCATTGTAAACACCTTTGTTATCCAGCATCGGCACCACTGGCAAGCCAACGCGCAAGCCAAGATTATAATCATCTTCACCATAAACCACAGCTGTATGCACCACGCCAGTACCGTCTTCGGTGGTCACGAAATCAGCGTCATAGACTTTAAATGACTTTTCGGAACGCAATTGGGGCACATCAAACATAGGCTGATAGGAAGCACCGACCAGTTCATTGCCTTTGAATTCTTTTAAGATTTGAGGATTGTTGAAAAGCAACCCTGCTTTATTTTTTGCAAGGACATATAAAGCATTCTCTACGCCATGCTTCTGGTCTTCCTCGCTCGGGCGAATTAAAACATATTGAATATCTTTGCCCACTGCCAAAGCAACATTCCCTGGCAAAGTCCAAGGAGTGGTCGTCCAA
>CAZLFS010000023.1:2035-8156 GCA_964559005.1 uncultured Candidatus Saccharibacteria bacterium | reverse complement strand
TTAAAAACCCAGCTTTACGAAGAAAATGATTTGCCGTTTAAAAACTATGGCTACTGGCACGTGCTAAACCAAGGCAAATTCCATCCGGAACAGTTTTTGCATGCGCTGGCCAGGAAAGCCGCGCAAAAAGGCGTAAAAATTTTTGAAAACAGCGCAGCGGAAAAAATCAGTGGCAAGAAGCCGATTAGCGTTGCAACCAAAAATGGCACAATCACAGCAAAGCAGGTCATCATAGCAACTTACAAACCTTTCAATAAGCCAAAGCAAGTTAAGCTCAAGCAAGGCATGTACGACAGTTACGTGCTTGAGGTCCAAGTACAAAAAAACTTTTTGCAGCAGGGTTTGTATTGGGATGAGCACAATCCATACAATTATTTTCGTGTTGACGCATTAAAAAAATCAGACCAACTTATTTTAGGCGGAGCCGATCATCGCTCGGAATTTAAAATTCCGCCAGAAAAGAGTTTTAAAGCGTTGGAAGAATATCTAAAATCGGTTATGGGCAAGCGCAAATATAAAATCACAAAAAGATGGAACGGACCAATTCTCGAGCCAAGCGATGGTTTGGCTTTGATTGGCGCGTTTGAACCAAACAAATACCTTGCCAGCGCTTTTTCTGGAAACGGCATGACCTATTCCGCAATTTCCGCAATGATTTTCCGCGATCTAATTTTAGGCAAAAAAAATCCCTGGACAAAGCTTTATGATCCGAAGCGTAGGCTAAAAACAAAGCGCCTGATCAAAAAAGGCGAAGATTATTTGGGCGAGTTCTTCGGCGCAGCAGTAAAAAATGTTTATAAACCCAAAGTGACTGCCAATTAACACTTCGCTTGATTGTAGTCAAAATATCTATCGCCAAAAAGAGCAAAAATTTGTTATAAATTTTATGCTTTATTAATGCAGCTCAATGAATAAACTTGATGTAAAAATAATGGATAAGAATCGGAAGCTTTTGACTACAAACAGAGCTAGTAAAGCAGAAGATTTCTATCGCGAGAGCCTAAAAATTCTCAAAAAAAGCAGGGTCCCTTTTTTAATTGGCGGCACTTTTGCAATTAACGCTTACACCAACATTAACCGGCCAACAGTAGATATGGATATTTTTTGCAAGCCAAGCGACTTTCCGCGAATTTTGCAGGCGTTTGCAAAACAAGGCTACAAAACAGAAATTCTCGACGAGCGCTGGCTGGCCAAAGTGTACCAAGGCAAATTTTACTTTGATATTATTTTCAGCTCACCAAATGCAATTTCGCCAGTCAGCGATGCTTGGTTTGAAAATGCAAACAATTTCAAATTCTACGACGTTGAAGTAAAACTGCTGCCGGTCACGGAATTATTTTGGGCAAAAGCGTTTACGCAAGACCGCGACAAATATGATGGGCCGGATATCACCCACCTTATCCTCAAGCAACACGCACAAATTGATTGGCAGCGCTTGCTGAAATATTTTGACCAATACTGGGAAGTGCTCCTGACGCACATTTTAAATTTTCGCTTTGTTTACCCTTCCGAGCGCGAAGAAATTCCGCGTTGGCTCCTAAATGAACTGCTATCCAGGCTGCACAGCCAAATTGAGCTGCCGACCTCAACAACAAAAATTTGCCGCGGCCGCTTGTTTTCTTTAAAAAATTATGAAATTGATTTAAAAGAATGGGGCTTTGCCGATTTGATAGGACCGCAAAATGAATCAAAACCATCCGACAAAAAATAAATTGCGCGTGGCTGCTGTTGGCGACTTGCACGTCCACGAAGTGTCACAAGGCTTATTTAAAGAAATGTTCGCAGAAATTTCAGAAAAAGCTGACGTGCTCCTAATCTGCGGCGATTTTACTAATCTTGGTTTGTTAAGCGAGGCGGAAAACCTTGCAAAGGACTTAAGCGCATGCACGATACCGATTTTAGCGGTTCTGGGCAACCATGACCATCAAAGCGGCCAAGTGGAGGAAATAAAAAAAATCCTCTCCGGAAGCAACGTCACTTTTCTTGAAGACGAAACCTACACTATTAATGGCGTCGGCTTTGCTGGAGTAAAGGGCTTTGGCGGCGGCTTTGACAGCCACATTGTCGGATCATTCGGTGAAGCGGCGACTAAGGCGTTCGTTTCAGAAGGGGTCAACGAAGCGCTGCGCTTGGAAAATGCCCTGCACCAGCTGCAAACGGAAAAAAAAGTTGTCGCCCTGCACTACTCGCCTATTTCAGCAACTGTACAAGGTGAAGCTCCGGAAATATTCGCATTTTTAGGATGCTCGCGCTTAGCAGAAACAATTGACCGCTTTGATGTTTCCGTGGTTTTTCACGGTCACTCCCATAACGGCCAAAGCTTTGGCAAAACGCTAAAGGGAATTCCAGTTTATAACTGCGCAATTGATGTGCTGCGCAAACAAGACCCTACGCAAAATTTTTGCATCGTCGAAGTTTGAGGCTCAACAACGAGGGTGTTCCTCGGATGGCAGCCTCGGATGGCAGCCTCAAAATTGATATTAACCATTAAACAAATCTAATCTATGAAAAAAGTTCCAAAAATATCCAATCGCATGCAAGAACTGGCAGAAGAAAATGCTTTAGTATTAGTAACCGGCTCGCATGTTGCGAAAGTTTATGAAATCAAAAAAGGCAGAATTCTGCAGGAGCCGACCGTAGATGTGCCAGACCCGCGCTACACCGATAAAGAAGGCTCGCGCTATTCGATGAAGCAAAGGCGCGCTGGGCGCGGCAATATTTTTGGCGCTTCTTCAGATTATGAGCATGATGTTGGCCAGCGCACCGAATTTTTACATGCTTTAAAAAAAGAAATTAAAGATATTTCAAACACCAATAACGTTGACCGCATTTATTTATTTTCGCCAGGCAGGATTATCAAACATGTTGAAGAATCGCTGCCGCAAAACTGGCAACGCAAAGTGCATTTCCGCTATCAAGGAAATTTTGCAAATGCCGCGCCAACAGAATTGCTAAAAAAGATTAAACTCGTGCAAAGCGAAAGCAAAGAGCGCCGCAAGCGCATCAAACCCGAAGCGCAAAAAATATTAAAGAAGCGCACCAGGCATAAGACGCCCAGATCCGTGGCCTAGCCGAGAAACGCCAAACCTCAAGCAGTTCAGCTTGAGGTTTTTTGCACATTTCTGATAGCACAAAAAATTCTTCCCAAAACTGTATTTTTATATCTTGATGAAACAACGCGCTGTGGGTATCGTAATAACAGTGTAAGCCTCATTACAATTTAATAATTAAGCCTCAATATAAAGTTTACGAATGAAAAAATTTGTTATGATCACGGCCCTAATCACGGCTATGGCAGCTGTTTTTGTTTTCGGACAAAATGCCCATAAAGTTGATGCGAAAGTACGAAGGGTTTCCCGCCGCGTTACCCACGTACGCAGAATCGTTAAAACGCGCAAAAGCACTAAAAAAGTAAGCGTCCGTACAGTCCAGCCTAAAGTCTTATCTGCGCAAACAACCGCAACCAGCTCATATGCAGCACCAACCAACTCAAACGTTGTCCACGCTTACCTCGCCGCAGACTGCAGCCAGGGATCACTGCAAAGCCAGTTCCTTTGCTTAATTAACCAATACCGCGTCAGTAACGGATTAAATCCGCTCACAGAAAATACGACTTTGGACAAAGTTGCCGCTGATTATTCCGGATACATGGCGCTCACCGGCCGTTTTAGCCACTACATGCCAAACGGCGAAACTTATGAAGGGCGCTGTGCTGCCGCAGGAATTTCCTGCCACGGCGAAAACCTTGCTTACGGATTCACTTCCGCGCAAAACCTCTTTGACTTATGGAAAGCAAGCCCAGACCACAATGCAAACATGCTCGGCCAATACAGCCAAATCGGCATTGGCTTTGACGGATACTACGCCACCACAGAATTCAAGTGGTAAATAATTCTACAAAAATCCCCCGTTTCGGGGGATTTTTGTTTTATGCTAAAATATTTATATGGCTATTAGTTTAGAGGCAAGGCATTTTGAACCCGAAAGTGAAATAAAAGAAACGGAAATTCGCAACCACGAAGCTGAAATTCAAGCTATCGTTGCAGAGCTGCTCGCAAACCCGGAGCTTACGCTTGGCGAAGGGAAAACCGCTGAAGTAAAACGCAGCAAAGTAAACCCGAAGCTTTGCTACAAAATAATTACAGACACTGCCGAATATCGCAATAACGTAAAAAAAGAAGCAGTCATCACTGACCAGCTGCGGAACGAGCCTGGTCCGGTTCGCGTGCCAAAAGTATTTTTTGCTTACATGGCTTTTGATAGCGATGATCCGCTTAAAGAAGTGCACGTCATCGGCATGGAAACACTAAACGCTGACAACCTTGAAGAAATTATTGAAGGCAAAGCCGCGCTGCCGCAAGCCTTTAATGCCCGGGAGTTTGAAACTGGACTAAGGGCTTTTGTCAAAAGAATGCATGCAAAAAACATTTACCACCGCGACCTGCACAGCAGAAATATTATGGTTGATCGGATCACAGGCAAAGCATACGTCATTGATTTTGGTGATGCGACTGAACATTATTTTGAAGACGAAGATCCATATCTTACAATCGATGATCTTGGCAGAGCCAGAAGGCTGACTTCTGATGAAGATAATTTAAACACAGAATTTATTCGCTTACGCCATGTTTTGGATGTAAATGAAATAAGAAAGGCAAAAAATGTTTGATGAATCAAGAAGAAATCCTTTTGAAATTATGCCTTCGTTCGAGCAAAATCTCAAAAAAGCAGCGGATGTTATTGAACAAAGCGGGAATGGCTGGGTGGAAATCCCGGAATCGAGCGGGCTAACATTGGTTAAAATTGAAAAAGATTCCCATAATTTGCGGCCAATACTGGTGCGCGAAATAAACGGAAAAAAATATCTAGTTTGCGAACAACCGCCAAAAGAATGAAACAAAAAATCAAACTTTTTTTCGCGCTGGTTAGCGCGGCAATCGCGGCACTGCTGCCCGCTTTTACCTTTGCGCACGAAAATTACGTCCTACCGCAAAGCCAAATCTATACGGGAATGCACGACTGGAGCATTAATGTTTTTGACGCGCTGAAGAACGCTGAAAACGTGCGCATTGCTTTGGCAGTTGCGCTCGGTTCCGCAATTGCAATAATTCTCTATTTCTTTTTCCAAAAATCTGAAATCGGCAGAGAATTTGACGCAAAAATAAAAAAATTAGAGCCATTCGGCCATGTTCTGCTGCGCGTCGCGCTCGGCGCCTCGTTTATCGCTTCGGCAATGACTTATTCTTATCTCGGCCCGGAATTGCATATTAGTACAATTCCACCCGGGATGATCTTGCGGCCAATTGTTTTTGCGCTTGGCGTTTTAATGCTAATCGGCTTGTTTGATGAAATTGTCGGCGCACTGGCGCTGCTAACAATTATTTCCGCAACGCTGGTTTATAAAGATTACATGCTAACCTATTTTAATTATTACGGCGAGTTTTTGGCGCTAATGTTTTTCGGTTCGCACGTCCTTTCTCTAGACCGCGTCATTTGGGGCAAAAAGAAAATCAGCGCAAAACTAAAAAATTTAGAGATTGCAATTATCCGTGTTACTTATGGAATTTCAATTTTGTACCCGGCAATTTCCATCAAACTGCTGCACCCGAAAATAATTATTGATATTATTAACCAATACCACATAAATAAGTTTCATTGGCTTTTTCCGCATGATCCTTTGTTAATTGCATTGGGCACTGGCTTTGCGCAAGTCGCTGTTGGCATTTGCTTGATTTTTGGCTTTGAAACTCGCCTAAACACATTTGTAACTTTTACGCTAATGTTGATGTCGGTTTTGTTCTTCAGAGAGGCGGTTTGGCCGCATTACATCCTGCTTGCGCTGGCATTGTACTTAATAATCAATAATGGCGGCGATTATAGCATTGACCATTACATTTTGAACAAATTTAAGAAACGCAAAGCAGTTGTTAAATCCTACAAATAAAGGCGTAAAAAGCTGTTGTCGGCTTTTGGCTAAGTTATCCATAGCAAAAAATGAGCTATGGATTTATTTTGGTTAAAGAATTATTAACCAATTAACTTAGCGAAAGGACTCACATGTCGAAATTTATTCGAAGCGCAGGGGTACTGGCGATTGCGGCAATGTTGATGGTGTTGATCA
>CAZLFS010000023.1:0-2025 GCA_964559005.1 uncultured Candidatus Saccharibacteria bacterium | reverse complement strand
TTATTGACTGACCCTCTGACGCTCGGCAATACTCCGACTGTTGGCGGCACGACAACTGTCAGCGGTAATTGCGGACCTACTGGCGGGGGCACCGTTAATTTGACGTTTACGCAAAATGGTGTGACCACAAACTTGGGCACAACCACGGCGGCAACAGGCACCGGCTTATTTAACTTGCCAGTGACATTGCCAAACACCATTACTCCGGGCACCGGCGTAATTACGGCAAATTGTACAGCTACCGGCAATACCCAGAACTCGGCAACATTAAGCTTCCCTGGCACACTTAGCCCAGGCTTAACTTTGGGCAACACCCCATCCTTGGGCAATGTTTTGCCAATTTCCGCATCCTGTGGCACAACTACAGGCGGCACAGTTAATTTGACTGCAACGCAAAATGGCGTAACTACAAATTTGGGCAGCGCGACGCTTAACCCAAATGGAACATTCAGCACTAATGCTACTTTGCCAAGCACATTAACTAGCGGGCCAGTAACTTTGACTGCAACCTGTCCAACAGGATCAACCATTAGCTCACTAGCAAATGTTCTTAATCCGGCAAATTTGAACTTGAATACAATCACGCCTAATATTGGCGGTTCAGTAATTTTGAACGGCATTTGCCCTGGTGCGGCAAACGGCAGCACAGTAACACTTTCAGCTTTGAACAATGGCGTTAGAACCAACTTGGGCACAACGACCATTACAAACGCTGACGGCACATTCGTTACTCCAATTACATTGCCGACAACCTTGACCACAGGACCAGCAACAATTCAGGCAACCTGTCCTGCAGGCGGCATTATTACCGCAGCAGCAACATTAAACCCAATGGTTGCAGGCTTAAGCACAACTCCGACAACAACTGTAACCACGACAACTACAACCAACCGCACACCAAGAGTTTTGGCAGCAGCAACCACACCATCCGGTGCAGTTGGCGCAGGCTTTGGCGCAGGCGCAACAGCTGAAAACAGCGCACTTGCAACAGCATTGATCTTGCTGGCGCTCGGCGCACTCGGCTTTGTTGCTTCGCGCAAGTTGACGTAAATAACTAATAATAAGTAACTTCCTCAAACATGGCGTTAACTTTCCATGAAAATTTGATGGGACAAAACAATCATCCTCGCAAAAACGCGAGGATGATTGTTGGGTTGTATCTTATTTCTTCTGCATTAATTCTTGGCGGAATCATTTTTGGCGCAAAAATTTTCAAAAATGAAGGGTTTTTTTTCAGGCCATTCCAAGACCAAAAACCGCAACAAGCGCAAGCACTGGCAATGCCAGCATCAAAACCGGTAAAAATATCCTTGCCAAGCATTAATACGGAAGCTGCTGTTACAGAACTTGGACTGCAGCCAGACCACACAATTGAGGTGCCCAAAGATCCGAACCAGGTTGGCTGGTACGTTTACAGCCCGACTCCAGGCGAAATTGGCCCATCTGTAATGGTTGGCCACCTCGATTCCGCAACTGGCCCGGCGATTTTTTGGAACCTAAAAGATTTGAAGTCAGGCGATCAATTTACGATTTCGCGGCAAGACGGATCAAAAGCAACTTTCCAGGTTTACGCAATGAAAAAGTTTTCGCAGGACAACTTCCCTTCCAATGACGTTTACGGCCCAATTTCGGACGCGGAAGTTCGCCTCATAACCTGTTCCGGCACCTGGCTGCGATCTCAACATCACTACAGCGATAACCTAGTAGTCTTTGCAGCGCTAGTAAAGACAAATTAAAAGCCTTTTTTGACTGACAAGATTCCCGCTGCAAGCTGCAACTATTGCTGCAACGACTTGATATCAGCTTCGTAGCGAGCAGCCAAAGCCAGAACGTTGTCGCCGTAAAATCTGAATTGCGGATTGGTTGAACCGGAGAAATAGCGCATTGCCGCTGCCCAATCGCCGTTATAGCTGCCATCTGCGCCATCGCCCTTTAACTTCAAACCTGCGGCAATAAACGCATCACGGATATTCCATGGGTTCGCAGTATTACCAGTTAAGGCGCTGATGCGGTCTTTGTATCCCA
>CAZLFS010000022.1:0-8241 GCA_964559005.1 uncultured Candidatus Saccharibacteria bacterium | reverse complement strand
AAATCGGCAAGGTGCCGCTGCTTACCGGCGACGAAGAAATTGATTTGGCAAAGCTTGATCCTTTAGAAGAAGAAAAGATTTCCAGGCATCATTTGGCGGAAATTGCCGAAGCGCGCCTTGAAGAAATTTTTGACCTTGTTAACAAGGAGTTGAAAACAATAAGCCGCGACGGCCAGTTGCCAGCAGGAATTGTGCTTACCGGTGCTGGTGCAAAAATGCCTGGGGTATTAGAATTAGCGAAAAAGCATTTAAGGCTGCCGATCCAAATAGGCTTGCCGGCAAATGTCACGACAATAATTGACCGTGTTGAAGACCCGGCCTATGCAACAGCAGTTGGTTTGGTGCTCTGGGCAAACGAGTATTTCACCGGCAACAGGAATGCTGCAAGCTTAAATAAAATAATTGATAATGAGACAATTAATAAAGTTCGGAAATTGTTCAAGCGGTTTCTGCCTTAAAGAGTAGGCCGCGAATAAAATATGAGAAAGAAGCGCATGCAAGTAAGACCTAAAATTGAAACCTACGCACGCATTAAGGTTCTCGGAATAGGGGGGTCTGGAACAAGCGCAATTCACCGCATGTCCGAATCTGGGATTAAGGGCGTGGAGTTTATTGCAATCAACACCGATGCACAAGCTTTGCATAATTCCAATGCTGACCGCAAAGTACACATTGGCAAAACAGTAACGCGCGGGCTTGGCGCGGGCATGAATCCGGAGCAAGGCAGGCAAGCCGCCGAAGAATCGCGTGATGATATTTTAGATGTGGTCAAAAACGCAGATATGGTTTTCATCACTTGCGGGCTGGGCGGCGGCACCGGCACTGGCGCAGCACCAATTGTTGCAGATACTGCAAAAGAGCAAGGCGTGCTGACCGTTGCCGTGATTACAAAACCGTTTACTTTTGAAGGCACGAAGCGCAAGGAAATTGCAGAAGAAGGCTATGGCAATCTAAAAGACAAAGTTGATGCAATCATTAGCATTTCCAATGACCGCATTTTGCAAATTATAGATAAGAAAACTTCTTTGATTGATGCTTTCCGCACGGTTGACGATGTTTTGCGCCAAGGCATCCAGGGTATTTCAGATTTGATCACCACGCACGGCGTTGTAAATGCGGACTTTGCCGATGTGCGTACGATCATGCAAGATGCTGGCACTGCTTTAATGGGCATCGGCTATGGCCGCGGCGAGACCCGGGCAGCTGATGCAGCACGCAACGCGATTAACTCCCCATTGCTGGAACTTGCTATTGATGGTGCAAAGGGCGTTTTGTTTAACATCACCGGTCCAAGCAATCTTGGCATGTTTGAAATTGACGAAGCTGCGAAAATCATTACTAAAAGCGTTGATCCGGAAGCGCGCATTAAATTCGGCTATGTCATTGATGAGGCGCTTGAAGACGAATGCAAAATTACTGTTATTGCCACTGGCTTTGATGAAATGCAGCGCAAGCCAAGCATGATCCGATCTGTGGAATTGGATGAACCGAGAATCACGCCGATCACGCCAGTAAAATCGTTTAACAGAATGGAAGACATAAAGCGCGAGCGTGAAGAAAAGAAAGAAGAATTTTTTGCCGCAGAGCCTGCGCCGCGCAAAGAAAAAGTGGAAAAGCGCGATGAAGAATTCGCGCCAAAAGTTCAGCAACCGCTGCCTGATGCGCGTGAAGTGCGCAAGCCGTTATTTAGCGGAGCAGCGAAGCAAAACGAAGATCTTCCCGAAGAAAATGATGAGTACGATATTCCAGCGTTCATCAGAAAAAAGATGAAGTAATTAACACCGTCTGCCGCAGTTGCAAAATTTTTTATTCTGTGCTATAATAGTTATGTAGAAATTAAATGCCTTAGCGATACGTTAAGGTTTTTAATTTGGTCGATATACCTGCCTTTGTTTATAGTAGATCTAATAAATAAGGGCTGAAACAAAAAGCAAAAACAAAAAACAAATGAATATGAAAAATGCAAAACAAGGGTATAGCTTAAAAGAAGAACATATGGTATTGCCGCTGCTCGTAGCGGTAGTTTTTAGTTCATTGTTCCTGTTTGCAGTCGCATGGAGCAATGCTTCTTTCCAAGGTGAGGAAACACCTTTCCCGGATCCATTTGGTCCGGCCTCAATTTCAGCCAATTTTGACCAATCATTAAATCAGGTTGCCGACAACATCACTTGGTCGGTAAGCGTGGCTTCGCAAGCAATACAGCCGCAAGTCATGGCTTTCCTGGGCTTAGATGATTATAAGTATGGCCAGCCTCGATATACTGCCATTGCCAGCCAGGCAGAAGGCAGCGTCGAAGTTGCCAATGTCCAGCCGGCAGTTAGCCAGCAGCAAGCAGTGCTTGGCGCGTCAATTGTAAATACGGACGCAGCCGTAAACGCAGATACGCAACAATAATTTTGATTACGCAGTTTGCGTAAAATAAAAATTAAACAAAAAAAATATGAAATTGGGATACTAAGTTAATTTTGGAGGGCACACAAAAAGCCAGCCTCATATGAGCTGGCTTTTTTTGTTTGTGATTTAGCGTTGACTTTACAGGCAGATTGAGCTATCATCTAAGGTCACTATTAAGGGGGAATCATGGACATTGGTTTTTTGATTTTTATTCTGGCGTTGATGCTGCTTGCGCTTGGCACCGCGATCAGTTCGGTGATCCTGGAGATTAAGCGGCGCCGCGATCCTCGCGTGCAGGAGCAATTGCGCCAGATGCATACAGAACATCTCCAGTACATGCGCGAACATGCTCCTTGGGCCGTGAAGAACAAGGGTGGTGACATGGGTTTGCTGGTTGTGTTTGCGGCGAGCGCGGTCCTGCTTGCAATCCTTGCGTGTCTTGCGCTTCAGCAGCACTTCATTCCAAGCAACGACAATTTCAGGCGTGGTGCGCTTGGTACGTTTGAACTTGTCGTGCTGCTGTATGCTATGAACCTGGCAATGTCTCTGGCTTCTGACTTCGGCCGCTTTGCCGGATTGATGCTTGCGCCCAGTTGGCGCGAGAAAGCCCGGGCGTATTGGGGCATGAAGGTGCCAAACAAGAAAAGCTTGGTCATCTTGACGATCGTGACAGTCGCGTGTGCGCTGGGAATTCTGGTATTGCGCCCCGGCGATCTGATCGAAGGGATGAGGCTCATGTTCTATCAGTTCTAAAACCAATTCTTTCTAGGCGCCGCCCAACAAGCGGCGCCTGGTTTTGTTTCAACATGTGGATAAGGTCAGGGCCTGAATGAAGAATTTGCAAATTTCCTAATATTTTCAAAGATTTGCATCACCCAATATGTAGTGCTAAGATTCAGATATAGACACCATATGTAGTGTCCTGAAACAAACACCAAAGAACAGTTTCAAGGGATCTGCATAGTGTCTGGAGCCTAAAAGCAACAGATACTTGTTTTTTGATCGTCTGAAAAATAGTCAAAATATTAAGTTTTAAGCCAATGCGCTGTCTAACTTGCAACAATGAAGATACAAAAGTAATTGACTCTCGAGTTGCTTCTGATGGCGTGGCAATCCGCCGCAGAAGAGAGTGCACATCCTGCGGTTTTCGCTTTTCTACTTATGAAGAAGTCGAAATCCTTGATTTGGCAGTAAAAAAGCGCAATGGCACCAAAGAGCTTTATGCCCGCGACAAGCTTGAGCGCGGCATTAGGAGGGCATTTGAAAAAAGGCCGTTGTCTGAAGAGGCTTTTAAAAAACTTATCTCCCAAATTGAACAGGAAATCCAAAAACAAGCAGATCCGGAGATCACCAGCCAGGAAATAGGCGATATAGTGATGCGAAAAATAAAAAAGGTCGACAAGGTAGCATATGTCCGATTCGCATCAGTGTACAAGCAGTTCGAAGATATCGAAGAGTTCAAAGCAGAATTACAAAAACTTTAAGCAATTAACTAATTAAAATTAAAAATGCAAGAAAATTTACAAACCAGAACCAAAAATGCTTTATCAGAATTAGGCGAAAAGATCTTTTTAGATCGTTATGCCATTAAGGATGCAAAGAAAGAAACCTTATCAGAAGGCGATACCGTAGTAGTATGCGTTAACTTAAAAACCGGCCAACGTGAAATCGGTACGGTTGAAAAGTATGATCCTGCAACCCGACAAGTTAATGTCAGGCTTCGAGATGGTACTTTAGAGCAGCGCGCTATTGAACATGTTGATAAGCCTTTGGAAACCCGTCCAGAGCAAATGTTTGAACGCATTGCCCGCCACATTGCCAGCGTTGAAAAAACAGACGAGAAAAAGCAGGAATGGGAAGGCAAGTTCCGCGAATTGATGGATGACTGGAAATATGTGCCAGCAGGTAGAATTTTTACTGGCGCAGGCACTGGCCAAAATTTAACTTTTTATAATTGTTATGTTATTCCCGCTCCACAGGATTCGCGCGGCGGCATTTTTGACACTTTGCGACAAATGGCAGAAATCATGTCGCGCGGCGGCGGCGTTGGCATTCCCCTTTCCACTTTGCGCCCGCACTATGCGTACGTTAAGGGTGTTAATGGCCGTTCATCTGGAGCGGTTTCTTGGGGATCCTTGTACAGCTTTGTTACTGGTTTGATCGAACAAGGCGGCTCGCGCCGCGGCGCTTTAATGCTGATTTTGAATGTTTGGCATCCTGATGTAATTGATTTCATTAATGCCAAGCGTGAAGCAGGCAAAATCACTAATGCAAATATTTCTGTTGGCATTACTGATGATTTTATGAAAGCGGTTAAGGAAGATCAGGATTGGGATTTGATTTTCCCGGACACTTCAGACCCATTGTATGCAACGGAATGGGCAGCAACCCAAGGCGATATCCGCAAGTGGAAAGCAATCGGCGGCAAAATCATCAAATACAAAACTGTAAAAGCGCGCGACATTTGGACACAAATTATTTCTTCAGCATGGGCTTCAGCAGAGCCGGGTTTGTATTTCGTTGACCGTTCTAATGACCTTTCCAACTCGCATTATTACGCGACTTTGGCATGCACAAACCCGTGCGGCGAGCAGCCATTGCCAGCTTGGGGGGTGTGCAATCTTGGCCATGTTAATTTGGCAAAGCATCTAAGCGCAACGGGCACGGATGTTGATTGGGACCGGCTGAAGCAAACGGTAAAATACGCGGTGCGCTTCCAGGATAATGTTATCGACGCCACTCCATATTTCTTTGATGAAAATGTCAGGCAGCAAATGTCTGAACGCAGGGTTGGCATGGGCACGATTGGCCTGGCGGAAATGATGATTATGCTCGGCATCCGCTACGGTTCCGAAGAGGGTGTAAAATTTATTGATAAGCTTTATCAATTTATTGCTGTTACTGCATACGAAACATCAGTTGAACTGGCACGCGAAAAAGGAGTGTTCCCAAGATTTGATGCGGAAAAATTCCTGCAAAGCGGATTCATGAAATCAATGCCTGAATACGTGCGTAATTTAGTGCGCGAAAATGGGGTGCGCAATGTCACGATTATGACCCAGGCGCCAACCGGCACTGTCGGCACGATGGTTGGCACTTCTACCGGCATTGAGCCGTTCTTCTCTTGGACTTATTTCCGCAAGTCGCGTCTTGGCGTGCACGAAGAAAAAATCAAGCTTGCCCAAGATTGGCTGGATGCGCATCCTGGCGAGGAGCTGCCGGATTATTTTGTCACTGCCATGCAGCTTGCGCCTGAAGACCACGTCCGCGTCCAAGCAGCTGTGCAGCGCTGGACTGATGCCGCAATTTCCAAAACTTGCAATGCGCCGCATGACTATACTGTTGAGGATACAAAGAAATTATATGAAATGATGTATGACCTTGGCTGCAAGGGCGGCACGATTTACCGCGACGGTTCCCGCGATGAGCAAATCCTTGCCGTTGACCATCAAAAGTTGGGCAAGGATGTCGTTGAGCAGCTGGAAAAAATGGGCAAAACAGAAAATAAAGCGGAAAAGACTGCGGAAGTTGCTGAAGCAGTAAAAGATCTTTTGAAAGTCAGCGACCATAAATTCGTAGTTAAGAAACTCGTCCAAAACGGAACTAAGTATGAAGTTATTCCGCGCGAACGCCCGGCAGAAATGCACGGTGTCACTTATAAAATGAATACCACTTATGGCACATTGTTTGTGACTATCAATGAAGATGAGCACGGCCCGTTTGAAGTTTTTGCCCAGCTTGGCAAAGCCGGCGGATTCTTTGCAGCGCAAACCGAAGGCCTCTGCCGCATGATTTCCCTTGGCTTGCGTTCCGGAGTGGCAGTAGAAGAAATTATCAAACAGCTGAAAGGCATTCGTTCTACGGAAGTTTCTTTCAACAACGGCGAAATAATTTATTCTTTGCCAGATGGCATTGCCAAGACTTTGGAAAAGCACATCAATCGCCAGCAGCAAAAATTGCAATTAGAGTTTAAAGAAAAGGAAGCGCCAAAAGAGCTGGTTGTTGAAGAAGTGTCTGCAAATGTAAAAGAAACCGGCGGCAGCGGCGCGGGTTTTATTACCCAGGAAATCAAGCAAGAATTGAAGCCGGCGCAAGATGTTAAGCCTGCCGGAAAAATGTCTGTAGCAAATTTTGGCCATGCACCAATTTGTTCGGAGTGCGGGGCAATGCTCCGAATGGCTGAAGGCTGCATGAAATGTGAAAGCTGCGGGTATAGCAAGTGCGGCTAATGACGCGCAACAACGAGGGTGCCCCTCGGATGGCACCTTCGGACAGGATCCTCGGATGGCACCCTAATTATTCAAACAGAAATCGCCCAAAAGGCGATTTCTTGTTATGCTAAAAAAGAAAACAGCCCTTTGCAGGGCTGTATCTCCAGGAAAACCTAAGTGAGAATTAAGAATTGATTAAATGCCTAAGCAAAATAAAAATTTAACCCGCAAGCCATCAAGGGCGGTTCGCCATGCGCGCAGAGGCCTGAATATTTTTTATTTCGGCAATGGTAAGGGCAAGACTACGGCAGTAATGGGTTTGGCAGCGCGCGCGGCAGGCGCAGGCATGAACGTTTTTATTTTGCAGTTTGTTAAATCAAAAAAACCTAAAAAAGGCGAGAAGCTGCAAAGCGGGGAGTGGCCGACGTCATTTGAAATTGTTTTTTTCGAAAACGCACGGTCAAAGAAAAACGGAAAGATAGAGACATTAGAAACTGGCGCAGGGTTTGTCGGCATACTGGGTGATAAAAAATCGCGCAGCGCGCATATTGCTGAAGCAAGGAAAGGTTTGGCAATAGCCAAGAAATTAATTGCTTCAGATAAATATGATTTGATCATTCTTGATGAACTGATTTCTGCGTTGGAACTAAAGTTGTTCAGTGAAAAAGAAGTGCTTGCGCTTTTGAAAAACAAGCCAAAATATTTGCATCTTGCATATACCGGCCACAACAAGTTTCCAAATGTTGAAAAAATTTCTGATACTGTTTCCGAAATTAAAATGATCAAGCATCCGTATTACAAGGGGATCATTGCCCAGCGCGGCATTGATTTTTAATCATGGAAAACCCATTTGCCTGGAAAATAGTAAAACATCATCGGGCCTTGGTGCACGAAGGAATCCATGCGGTCATTGCGCGCGATGGCAAATATTTTTTGGTGCAAAGAAATTTTGCGCCGCACGGTTTTTCGAATGTTGCCGGACATCTTGATTGGGGTGAAACTCCGGAGCAGGGTTTAGCAAGGGAAGTGCGCGAAGAAATAAAATGCGCGGTAAAAAACGCGCAGTTGGTTTATTCAGCAAAGGAAGATTTCCGTTGCCCGCTATTCTTCAAGCATTTCAATTACGTTTTCAAATGCGAAATCGAAGGCGAGCCACAAATAAATTTTGAATCCCGAGACTCTGGCTGGTTTTTGCCATCTGAAATCTCCAAATTACGATTAACGCCTTTTACTTTTAAGATATTTCAAGCTCTCGAAATTATCTCATAATTTTGCTATTATATATTCATTGCTTGCAAATTTTTTTCTGCTTCGGGGGGAACCGGGCTCGCAGAAAAAAACAAGCAATGAATATATAATATGAAAAGTATGAAATTAATCGAGCCTAGAAATTTAAAAGGTTTTCGCGATTATTTGCCAGCAGAGCAGATTGCCCGAAACCGCTTCCTCGAAACTATCAAAAAAGTTTTTGAGAGTTTTGGCTTTGAGCCGCTGGACACCCCGGCATTGGAATATCTTGATATTTTAGCGGGAAAATATGGTGATGAGGGCGAAAAGCTGATGTACCGCTTTAAAGACCAGGGCGATCGCGAAGTGGCAATGCGCTACGATCTGACTGTGCCGCTTGCGCGCGTTG
>CAZLFS010000021.1:0-8325 GCA_964559005.1 uncultured Candidatus Saccharibacteria bacterium | reverse complement strand
GTTGGTTTGGGCAACCGCTTGGACCACCAGCCTTCAGAGCTTTCCGGCGGGCAGCAGCAGCGTGTGGCAATTGCGCGCGCGCTGGTCAATGATCCGACAGTGATTTTTGCTGATGAACCTACGGGCAACCTCGACACAAAATCATCCGTAGAAATCATGGAAATTTTTAAGCGTTTGAACCACCAGGGCAGGACTTTGATTTTTGTTACGCACGAAGAAAGCATTGCTGGTTACGCGAAGCGCATCATTAAGATTAAGGACGGCGAAATTATTAGCGATCATCATCATCGTACTTAGCTATGTTCATTCAATCAATAAAAATGGCTGTGCGCGCGCTGTTACTGAACAAAACGAGATCGTTTTTGACCATGCTTGGCATTATAATTGGCATTACTGCAGTAATAATTTTGATTTCCGCTGGCGAGGGCGCGCAGGAATTAATTGTAAACCGCGTCAAAGGCATTGGCTCAAATTTGCTTTTCATTTTGCCGGGCGGCAGCGGCAAATCAAAATTCGAAGCGCCTGCTTCTGCGCAGGGCATTATCGTCACGTCGTTGGTTGAGGAAGACGTTAAATCTTTGCGCAATAAGAATCTCGCTCCGGATTTGGCTTCGGTTGATCCGGAAGTGCGCGGCCAGTTTGATGTTGCTTACAATAATCAGGATGAAGTTACTTCAGTTACCGGTGAAGATGAGAATTATTATTTGGTTAGGAATTTGCCGCTTGCAAGCGGATCCTGGTTTAGCAAAGCAGATGTTGATGGCATGACCCAGGTTGCGGTGCTTGGCTCAAAAATAAAAGATGATTTGTTTGGCGCCGAGGATCCAATCGGCAAAGTGATAAAGATAAAGCAAATAAGTTTTCGCGTTGTTGGCGTTACTGCGCCAAAGGGCGTAGGCGCTTTTGGAGTAGACCAGGACAGCCAAGTGGTGGTGCCGGTTTCCACCGCGCAAAAATTACTGCTCGGCATCAGCCATTATAATTTGATTACTGTCCAAGTTGATGATGAGAATCTCATCCCGCAGGCACAGGATGAGATTGCAAAAATTTTGCGCAATAATCATAAAATTTCTGATCCGAACAAGGACGATTTCAGCGTCCGCAATCCGCAAGATGCGTTGGACCTGCTTTCCAGCATTACCAGCGCTTTGACTATTTTCCTTGGCGCGATTGCCGGCATATCTTTGGTTGTCGGCGGCATTGGCATTATGAATATCATGCTTGTTTCAGTAACCGAGCGCACGCGCGAAATCGGTTTGCGCAAGGCAATCGGCGCGCGCCGCAAAGACATTTTATTCCAATTCTTGATCGAAGCGGTGATGTTGACGATTGTCGGCGGAATTATCGGCGTTATTCTCGGCTATCTTGGCGCGGTGGCAGTGGCAAAGATCGGCAAGTGGCAGCCAATTGTGACCATTAGTTCGGTTCTGCTTGCGGTTGGCGTTTCGGGCCTGTTCGGCCTTGTTTTTGGCATTTATCCGGCTAATAAAGCATCAAAATTAAGCCCGATTGAGGCATTAAGATATGAGTAAAAAAATTGTCATTGCCGGCGGCGGTTTTGCCGGTTTGGATTTGGCAAAACGCTTGACTGCGCAAAAATTGCCAGAAACAAAAATAACCCTGATTGATAAAAACGATTACAATCTGTACTACCCGAATTTGTACGAAGTAGCGTCCTCTGAAGAAGATTTTACAACAATAGAAGAAATGAAAGACAGCGTTGCCATTCGTTTTAAGGATGTGCTGCCAGATGTCGAGCTGGCGCGCGGCGTTGTTACAGCAATCGATGCGGAAAAGAAATTCGTTACTGTTAGCGGGCATGATCTTAATTTTGATTATCTGGTGCTAGCGCTTGGTTCAGAAGTGGATTATTTTGGCATTACTGGCCTTGCCGAACATGCTTTGACAATGAAATCAGTGCCTGATGCTTTGCGCATCCGCAACCAAATGGAATTTTTGGTGGAAGCGCACCGCCTGGATGTTGCAAAAAAACTGCTGCGCGTAGTTATTGGCGGCGGCGGCTTTACTGGCGTGGAGTTGGCAGGCGAGCTGGTCAATTTGGTAAATATACTTTCCTGGAAATACAATTACCCGCGCGAAAAAATAGAACTGCTTGTTGTTGAAGGCACTAATCAGCTCTTGCCGGGAATGCCAATAGAGATCAGCCAGACGATTAACGCGCGCTTGCGATCCTTGGGCGTACAAATCCGCTTGAATAATATGATTACGAATGTTTCTGCCGGGCAGGCCAGTTTAAATACCGGGGAAATTTTAAATTATGATTTGATGATTTGGACTGGCGGTGTGAAAAGCGCGGCAATGCCGTTCGTGCAAAAAATAAATTGCGACCGCAAAGGCCGCGCGATGTGCATGCCTGACCTTGCAGTTGACGGTTGCCACGATATTTATGCAATTGGCGATAATGCTTGCATTATGGATCCAAACCAAAAGCCGCTTGCGCAAACTGCGACCCAAGCGCTTTTTCAGTCTGAATATTTGGCAGCAGCGCTGGTCGCGCGCATCAAAGGCAAAGAAGTTAAGCCGTTTGTCACCCGTGAAAACCCGTTTATTATTCCGGTCAAAGGGAAGTGGGCGGTTTTACATTTGCCGACCGGGCAAACATTCTACGGATTTTTCCCTTGGGTTGCGCGCCGTTTTGCCGATTTCCGATACTTTGCAAAAATCATGCCGCTGGTAAAAGCATTCAAACTTGCCTGGATGGAAACGCGGCTGTATATCCGCAACGATTGACGCTCAACAACGAGGGTGCCCCTCGGATGGCACCCTCGGATAGTACCTTCGTTTTCGACAAGGGAAAACCGCCTATTCGGCGGTTTCTTTTTGCTCGGCAACGGGAGCAGTATTTTCAGTTTTAGATCTCGCGGATTTTTTACCAGCGGCGGCTTTGGCGCGGCCTCGACGCTTCGGCTTATTTTTCTGTTCTTCCCACAAGGCTTTTAATTCTTCTTCAGTGGCTGGTTTTTTATTGATGATGAATTCGCAATCAGGGTAGCGTGAGCAAGCGTAAAACGGCTGGCCGCGCCCGCGCGCTTTCTTTTCGACAACGTCGCCAATGCCGCAGTTTGGACATTTAAAGCCGATTTTATTCTGGATTTTTTTGATGCCTTTGCATTCCGGATAGCGCGCGCAGCCAAGGAAAAACCCAAAGCGGCCGCGGTGCACTTTCATTGGACCGCTGCAAATCGGGCAAAGCTCGCCTTTGGTTTTTTCTTCCAGCTCTTTAATTTTTGCTTCCTCTTCCGGCATCGGTTTGGTGATCTTCTCGCCTTCAGGGCACGCTAGGAATTTGCCAAAGCGCCCGAATTTGATAATCATCGGCTTGCCGCAATGCGGGCAAGGGACGTCAGAAATTTCAACCTGTTTTTCGACTTCCGCATTTTTGACATCGAGGTGTGTTTTGAATGGCTCGTAAAATCCGCGGATTACCGGCTGCCATTCCATGCCGCCGTTGGCAATCTCATCAAGCTCGTCTTCCATTTTTGCAGTGAAGTTGATATCAACCACTTCCGGAAAATGCTCGACTAACAAATCGTTTACAAGCGTGCCGATTTCAGTCGGCTTGTATTTTTTATCAATTTTTTCCACATAGTCGCGGTCTTGGATAGTGGAGAGGGTTGGTGCATAAGTAGAAGGGCGGCCAATGCCGTGTGCTTCCAAAGCTTTGATTAAAGTTGCATCCGTGTAGCGCGGCGGCGGCTCGGTAAAATGCTGAAGTAGCTTTAATTCGCGCAAATTCAATTTTTCGTTTTTTTCCAAATCAGGCAGCTGGCCTTCTATTTCCTGTTCGTCTTCGTCACGACCTTCAGTGTACGCTTTAATAAAACCTTCAAACTTAACGACTTGCCCATTTGCGCGGAAATTGTAGGTTTTCGTTTTGCCTGGTGCAGCAATATCTACCGCAGTTTGGTCAAAAACAGCTTGCGCCATTTGCGATGCAACGGTGCGCTTCCAAATCAAATCGTAAAGCCTGGCTTGGCCGCGATCCAAGTATTGCTTTATTTCGTCCGGGTGCAGCGTTAAATCAGTCGGGCGGATTGCTTCGTGCGCTTCCTGCGCGTTTTTGGATTTGGTGCTGTAGCGGCGCGGTTCGCCATTGTAATATTCTTTGCCAAAGCGTTTATGGATTACTTCCGCAGCTTGCTTTAAAGCTTGTTCGGCAAGGTTGACGCTGTCCGTACGCATGTAAGTTATCAAACCGGTATGTCCGCCTTCGCCAATATTAATGCCTTCATATAATTGCTGGGCAATGACCATTGTCTGCTTTGCGGACATGCCGAATTTGCGCGCTGCTTCTTGCTGCAAAGTCGAAGTTGTAAACGGCGCGGCTGGATTGCGGTTCACTTCTTTTTTTGTGATTTCCGTAACCGTGTAAGTGGCGCCTGCCAAATCCGCTTCAATTTCTTTTGCCTGCGCTTCATTTTTGATATCAAACTTTTCTAAAGCCTTGTCTTCAATTTTATTAAGTTTGGCAACAAAATTGATTTTGTCTTTTTCGAGGTCAGCTTCGATTGTCCAATATTCTTCTTTAACGAATTTTTCAATTTCGCGCTCGCGTTCTACAACCAAGCGCACTGCCACGGACTGGACGCGCCCTGCAGACAAGCCAAAGCGCACTTTTTTCCATAAGAAAGGGGATAGCTCATAACCGACCAAGCGGTCCAAAATGCGGCGCGCCTGCTGTGCATCAATCAAATGCTTATCCAGCGAACGCGGGTTTTTTAGCGCGTCTTCAATTGCGGATTTCGTGATTTCGTGGAAAACAATGCGCTTTGCATCCGATTCTTTAAGCTTTAGCGCAGACACCAAATGCCAGGCAATGGCCTCACCTTCGCGGTCCTCATCGGTTGCAAGAATGATTTCCGAAGCTTTTGCTGCCTTTTCTTTTAAATCGCTGATAACTTTTTTAGCTTTAGCCGGGATGACGTAAGTCGGCTCGAAGTTATGTTCAACATCAACGCCCATTTTGCTTTTCGGCAAATCGCGGACATGTCCAAAACTCGCTTCCACAGCGTAATCTTTGCCGAGGAAGCGTGAAATTGTGCGTGCTTTAGTTGGTGATTCAACGATAACTAGGTTTTTTGCCATTGGAAATTTTAATTACTTTAAGAGTTTAGCCAGCTGATTTAGCTCTTGTCAAGTTAAGAAGCAAAAAAGTAGTTGCCTTGGGAATGGATCTGGTTATTTAATTCTAACGCTGATAAGCAGGAATTTGTTTCAGAAATTGGCAGCTTCAAATGTGCGGAAAGTTCTTCAAAAGTCATTGCTTTTTGCTTTAGCAATTGCAGGATTTTGTTTTCGTTTTCGCCGTTTTCGATGCTAGAAGTGTTATTTGCATCTGCGCCCTTAGTCATCGCCAGTTCTTCGTAATAATTAATTAAATCTTGCGCGCACGTCAGCGCGAAAGCGCCTTGCTTGATTAACTCATTTGGGCCTGTGCATAAGATATTAAAAATAGACCCTGGTATTGCAAACAAATCGCGGTTTTGTTCAACAGCTAAATTTGCGGTAATCAGCGCGCCACTTTGCAAATCCGCTTCGATGATTATTACTGCCCGGCTCAATCCGGAAATAATGCGGTTGCGTTGCGGGAAGTGCGCGGGCAAAGCCGCAGTTCTTTCGGGAAATTCAGAGATTACCGCTCCGCCATTTTTAATAATTTCCAAAGCCAGCGGTTTATTTTCGCGCGGATAGATGCTGTTATCGTCAATGCCAGAGCCAAGCACTGCAATTGTCTTTAACTTATGCTTCAGCGCAGTGCGATGTGCATGCGCATCTGCACCATACGCAAGCCCAGAAACAATAACAACTGGCAATCCGGCTAGACCGGCAATCATTTTATCTATTGCTGCTGTGCCATAAGCAGTCAGTTTTCTGCTGCCAACAATCGCAATGGGGAACAGCCGTTGATCTAAAACCCCTCTATAATATAGCTTTTCGGGAGGATTGGTTATTTGCCTTAATAATTTTGGATAATTTACGTCTTTAATTTTGTAGTACAACATGGTATATTGGTATTGACAAATGAGGCGGGGTATGCTATTATGTGGTATTGATCTTTAAGCATATAAAAGCATACAGAATTGTGTTCAGCATCCTACTCATTGAGTAGCCAAAGCAAGTATGAATCCCTCCTACTACTTGCAAGTAAGCTGGCAAGTAGAGGTATGGCAGAGTTTTCTGTCGTATTTCTCACTCGTGAGTAGGGTTCTGAACAGAATGCCAGTATTGTACAGGATTGAGATTAAAATAATATTAACTCAATCTTTTTATTTTTTTAGGTTGGATTGAGCCAAAAACTTTTGAACGATTTTTGGTTATATTTCGAACGAGAGAATAGCTAGATTTTTGGTTTCAGTTCCAGCAGCGTCCGCGCTTTGATTGCTTCAAAGGGGATCTTGCGCATTTCTTCTTCGGAAAAATTTTGCAGCACAAATGCTTCCGTTGGCGGTACGCTTTTGTTCTCGCGCGATTCAATGCCAATACGAATGCGGCGGAATTCTTTTGTGCCTAAATGTTCTATTAAAGATTTGATGCCGTTGTGTCCGGCGTCTCCGGAATTTTCCGTGAACTTGATTGTTCCCAGCGGCAAATCCACTTCATCATGTAAAACTAAAAGATCTTTTGGCGTCAGCTTATAAAAATCCATAATCTCTTTTACTGCCACACCCGATTCATTCATATACGTTTGCGGATAAACAAACAAAACCTTTTCCGGATCATGCACCTCAACAATTCTGCTGTGAAATTTGTAATATTCGGCAACCGCAGCAAAATCGCGCAAAATATAATCAGCTGCCATAAATCCGGCATTATGGCGATTCTTCAAAAATTTGTCTTCTGGATTTCCCAACCCAATGATTAACTGCATAAAATTAGTATATCAAAAAATTTGTTACTGTTTAGCCCAACGAAGCAATATTAGGATTTCCTCGTTTTGCTTCAAGCTTTAATTGGATCGGCGTGCCCCAGAAGCCCAATTCTTTAATAATCGCATTTTGGATGAACTTGCGGAATTGCATGGATATTGCCGACGGCTCGTTGACGAGCATTACAAAAATCGGCGGGTTAGTGCCGGTCTGGTGCAGCGAAAAGACTTTTGGCACACGCTCGTCGCGAATGCGCTGCGGCTGGCGCTGCTTTAACTTTTCATAAAAGAATTCACTCAAAGTTTGGTTATCAATTTCCTTATTGCGGCTTTCCTCGATTTTCAAAATGTAATTCAAAACGTCCTCAATGCCTTCGCCGGTTTTAGCGGAAATTGGTACTGCCGGCGCCCACCACAAAAATTCAAAATAGCGGCCAAGATTGTTTTCCAGGTGCTTGCGTTCTTTTTCATTAAGCAAATCAATCTTATTCACTGCAAGAATTAAACCTTTCTTCGCCTCAACAACGTCTCCGGCAATGCGCTGATCCTGTTGGCTAATGCCTTCTTTGGCATCAATGACCAAAATGCAAATGTCGCTGCGGTTGATTGCGCGCAAAGTTTGGAATACCGCGTAAATGTCCGGCAGCGCAGCGCGTTTTTCTTTCCTTTTGATGCCTGCAGTGTCCACAAATTTAATTTTTTGCTTTTTGTATTCAATGTCCGTGTCAGTGATGTTGCGGGTTGTGCCCGGAACAGGGGAGACAACAACGCGCTCCTCGCCAAGAATCTGGTTGAACATTGAAGATTTGCCGACATTCGACTTGCCGACAATGCTAACCGAAATCCTGCTCGGGTCTTTTTCAATTTTACCAAAACCTTGTTGCTGCAATTTTGCAGTGATTGCATCAAGCAAATCGCCAATGCCGATTCCGGCAACAGCTGAAACCGGAAAAATATTTTTGATGCCGGTAAACTTGTAATCTTCAATTGTTTGCTGGTATTTTTTCGGCGAATCAATTTTGTTTACTGCCAAAATTAAATTCTTTTTGTTCTTGCGCAAATCCAGCAAAATATTGCGGTTAATGTTTTCTGGCGGCTTTTTGCCGTCGAGCACATAAACTATAAGGTCAGCTTGCTCGAGCGCAATCTTAACTTGCTTCTGGACATTTTTTTCCAGCTCATCGCGCTGCTCTAAAATAATTCCTGCCGTATCAATCAAAGTAAAATCAACACCATTCCAGGAAGTTGGCGCGTAAAAGCGGTCACGCGTTGTGCCGGCAACCGCAGAAGTCAGCGCGATCCTTTCAGACATGATTTTATTCAGCAAAGTTGATTTGCCAACATTCGGCTCGCCAACAATTGCGACCATTGCTTCTTTCATTATTCTTTTCCTACCATTAATACCATATCTGTTTTTGCATCCAGCTCTGGCGGATTTG
>CAZLFS010000020.1:0-8411 GCA_964559005.1 uncultured Candidatus Saccharibacteria bacterium | reverse complement strand
TAATTGGACTCGTACTTCAGCAAATGTGCGAGCACTTTTGGCTCGGTCAAATCATTGACCGCAACAATTTCCAATTCCTTTTTATCCAGAGCGATTTTGAAGGCTTGGCGGCCAATTCTGCCAAAACCATTAATGCCTACTTTTATTTTTGCCATCCCTCTCCTTTCATTTATTTATTTTTCGAGCACTTTTGCCCTAAATTTCTTGTGGGCATTAAGGTCTTTAATCATTTCATGATGCTTGACCAAGCCTGCTTGCGGTCCGATTTTAGTGGCAACGCTTGCACCGTTGCGCGAGCCCCAGCGCAAAGCTTCTTCAATCGGCAAACCGTAAATCAACGCTGCGCTGAAACCGGTTGCAAAAGCATCACCTGCACCTGTTGATTCGTAAGGCTTATGCGGATAAATGCCAATGTAATAAAGCCGGTTTTCTGCCGAGCAATAAGAACCATTTAAGCCATCAGTAATAACAACAGTCTTTGGACCATGCTTGTGCAAATGTTCTGCCAGCGTTTTTATATTTGATTTGTGGTCATTCAAAAGGAGCTGCGCCTCTTCTTTATTAACAATGAATATTTCTGTTCGTTTTAAAAGCGGCTTTAGTTTGCTCAACCCCGTGCGTAACTGGAAAGTGCCTGGATTGAAAACCATCTTAATTTCCTGGTGTTTGTTTAAAAATGCGGCTAGTTTTGAATGGATAGTTAAGCCGTTCTTGCCGACTGATGAAAAATAAATCCACTTGGTGTTTTCAAGGCCTTTTGGCAACTCATATTTATACGGCTGATGTTTGATTAAAATAGTGCGATCGCCTTTATACCACAAATCGATGTGGAAATTTGTTTGCATGCCTTTTTGCACGCTCATAAATTCCCGGCTAACTCCTTCATCGTGCAACTTATTTAAAATTACATGTGAGTTGTGGTCACCGCCAACAGTGCCGTAGTACCCTGCTTTTAAGCCGAGACGCGCCATGCCTACTGCAGCATTATTGGAATTCCCTGCGGAAAGAATTGTCAGGCTTTCGTAAGGAATTTTGTCGCCATAACTCAAGCATAATTTTAAACCGTTTTTTGTTTTTTCTACTTCTGCTTCTTTCACCTCCAAAAAAGCGTCAAGCGTACAGTCGCCAATAGTGACAACATCGTACTTTGGCTTTTTATCCATTTTTATCCTTTCTTAATATTACTTTTTTGATTGCTTTGATGATCGAATCTTTGCCCATGCCATATTTTTCAATCAGTTCATTCGGCTCGCCGCTTTCGCCAAAAACATTTGGCATGCCAACCATTTCCATTGGCACGGGGTAATTTTGCGCAAGCACTTCACAAACCGCTGAACCGGCGCCAGCCATGGTTTGATGCTCTTCCACGGTTACGACTGCGCCGCATTTTTTTGCAGCTTCAACAATTGCTTCGCTGTCGATCGGCTTGATAGTGTGATTGTTCAGAACTAAAGCGCTAATGCCTTCTTTTTCCAATTCTTGCGCGGCTAAAAGCGCATTGTATAAAACCGGGCCGCAGCCGATTACAGCAACATCTTTGCCATCGCGCATTAACTGCGCTTTACCGATTTCAAACTCTGTTTCTGGCGTAGTAAATACCGGGCTTTTCTCGCGCGTGAACCGAAAATAAACCGGGCCTTGGTGCTCGCCCGCTGCGATTGTTGCGGCTTTGGTTTGCAAATAATCGCAAGGCACAATCACAGTAAGATTCGGCAGCACGCGGGTGATGGCAATATCTTCCAAGGCCTGGTGCGTTGCGCCGTCCGGCCCAACTGAGACGCCAGTATGCGCGCCGGCAACTTTAACATTTGCCTGGCTGTAAACAACGCTGACGCGCAACTGGTCCCAGCTCCTGCCTGGCGAAAATGTGGCATATGAAGATACGAATGGGATTTTCCCGGATAGCGCAAGGCCAGCAGCAATGCCCATCAAATTCTGCTCAGCAACGCCAACTTCAAAAAATCGCTCTGGAAATTCTTTTTCGAACGCTGCCGCGCGCGTCGAATCGGACAAATCGCCGGTGAGCACAACAACATTCTCGTTTTTTCGGCCAAGTTCAACCAAACCCTCGCCATAACCATTTCTAGTTGGCGTCTGCTCAATATCCGGCTGCCCGATTTTATCTGATAATTTTACTTGCTTCATTTTTATTGCGAAATTTTTATGGAAGCCAAAATTTGGTTATATATTTTTTTGTCCGGTGTTGGAATGCCCTGGTCAGAAATATGCCCTTCATCAACCCCGTTCAAGCTAATAAACCAAGCATATTTATTGCCAAGATAATAAAAGACATCTGACAAAGATGTGCCGTCTGTAGGCGCGTAACCTTCTACTCCGCCCATTGCGCTAATTGTTTTCTTTTGGTAAGTAACTTCTCCGCCAATTTCCAAAGGCACGGTGTGCGGATACGGAGCTTTGAAAATGCCTGGATTTTGCTGGAGAAAATCATTTTTATCCTGGCGCGAAATATCAGTATAAACAATGCCATCCGGAGACCTGACAATGTAAGTGTCATGGTCCTGGTCAACGCTGAAATTAGCTGGATAATTTAATGTGAAGCTGCTGTCCCCGGCAGTGAAAGTTTTCCAGCCGCTTGGCGCATCCGATTGCGATTGCGCAGAATTATTTGAAGTTTGATTGTTTTGTGGGGCGGCGTTCTGCTGCTGGTTGTTGTCCTGCTTTGAACCGCTATCGGAATTATTGCAAGCAGCTGCGACAAAAACCAATGCTAAAATCAAAAAATATTTTTTCATTAATCGTGCTCCGTTTTGATTGCGCCGCGCATCGAGCGCAAATCTTTTAATGCTTCTTTGGCTTGTTCTTTGTTTGGCGGCGTGCCGTGCCATTTGTAATCCCCTTCCATAAACGAAACGCCTTTGCCCGGAATGGTATGCGCCATGATGATTGTCGGCTTTTCGTAAATGGTTTTTGCTTCCATGCAAGCGTCAATAATTGCGCGCATATTATTGCCGTCGATTTCCAAAACGTGCCAATTAAATGCTTCGTACTTTGCGCGCAATGGCTCAAGCGGCATAACATCTTCGGTGTAGCCATCAATTTGAATATTGTTGCGGTCCAAAATTACTATCAGATTATTCAAGCGGTTTTTTCCAGCGAACATTAATGCTTCCCAAATTTGGCCTTCGTTTTGTTCGCCATCAGAACAAATCGCCCAAATGTGGTGCTTTTCGTGGTTCAATTTTGCTGCCAGCGCCATGCCAATCGCCTGCGACAGGCCCTGGCCGAGCGGCCCAGAAGAATTCTCGATTCCCGGCAATGCGAGGTTGTGCGGATGGCCCAGCAAACGGGTGTTTAATTTGCGCAGCGTTTTTAATTCTTCCTTTGCAAAATATCCGGCTTCGGCTAATGTCGCATATAACACTGGGCAAATGTGGCCGCAGGAAAGAACAAGGCGGTCGCGGCCCACCCATTTCGGATCTTTCGGATTGTGGTTCAGCACATAAAAATACAAGGCAGCAAAAACATCGGCCATTCCCAGCGGACCTGCAGAATGACCGGATTTTGCTTCTAAAAGCATATCAATGATATCCTCGCGGATATCATTGGCTTTGAGCATCAATTCGTTGACTTGTAATTTTTGCATTTAGTTTTTCAAAAATTGTGTTTGGGCTGTCTGTTTCTTCATGTTTTTCAAACAAAGCTGAACCGACGACCAAAAGGTCTGCACCCAGCTCTGAAATACGCTGGGCATTATCCAATTTGACCGCTCCATCGACTTCAATTATAACATTTTTTGCTTCTTTTCTCAATTTTTCGATTTTTTGGAAGCTTGATTCAATAAACTCCTGGCCCTGGTAGCCGGGATGCACAGACATAATTAAAATTTGTTCGAAAAGATGCAAATATGGATAGATCTGTTCGATTTCTGTTTCTGGATTTATTGCCAAGCCCGCTTCGATCTTATAACTCTTCAGTTCATCAACAAGCACGGTTAATTTTTCCTTGTCCGCAATCGCTTCAAAGTGAAAAATAATGCAATTAAAGCCAGCAATCTTGCAATCAAAAAAATGCGCCCGTGGATTCTTTACCATCAAATGTGCTTCCCAAACGTAAGCGGGATTAAGCACATCCAAATCTGAAACGCTGATTGTTTTGTGCGAAGTAAATTCGCCATCAGAAAAATCAATCTGAACTCGCTCCAGATCATTTATTTTTAAAACTTCAGCAAGCTTGGCATCAAAGCCTTCCAGAGTTTCTTCTAAAATTGAAGGAACGACCTTTGGCATATTAATTGTTCAGCCCTTCAATTTCCTGGAGCCTGCGCACATGTCGTTCTTCTCCGGAAAACGCAGTTTGCAAAAAAACTTTTGCTGTCTCGCAAGCGGCTTCAGCGGAAATATAATCAGAAGGCAAACATAAAACATTAGCATTGTCATCGTTGCGCGCAGCTTTTGCAAGCTGCTCATTCCAAGCCAGCGCAGCGCGCACGCCTTTAAATTTGTTCGCGACAATGCAAACCCCTTGGCCGGAACGGCACAAAAGAATGCCAAAATACTTGTTTGGATTTTTCTGCACTGCTTTTGCAACTTTCGCAGAATATTTCGGATAATCGTCTTTTGGGTCAAGCTGCATTGGGCCAAGGTCGGAAAATTCAAAACCATTGGCGTGCAAAAACTGGGCTAGCTCCTGCTTGCGTTCAAAGCCTCCGTGGTCTGAAGCAATATATATCATATAATCATTCTCCCAAACTCAATTGGATCAAGGCTTGCGCCACCTACTAACAAGCCATCAATATCCCGGTTACTTAAAAATTCTTTGGCATTGCTGGCATTACTGCTGCCGCCATACAAAACTTTGCGCACTTTAAATTTTATTTTTATGAACATTGCCACGCGCTCCGCGTGTTCCGGACTTGCCGGCTTTCCCGAACCAATTGCCCAGACTGGCTCATAAGCAACAATCACCTTAGCCGGATCAACGCCTTTTAAATCTTCCCTTAACTGATCCTGCAAAAAAACCAAAACTTCTTCGTCGGAAAGATTCGCATCCAACCCAGAGCCAACACATAAAATCGGCTGAATTTTATTTTTTAAGGCAGCCTTAATTTTTAAATTGATTTCCTCGCTGCTCTCGCCAAGCATGCGCCTTTCAGAATGGCCAATAATCGCGTACTTAACTTTGAACTGCTTTAACATAACCGGCGAAATTTGGCCGGTCCAAGCGCCCTTGTTTTCGTAAAACATGTCTTGCGCGCCAAGCTCGAATTTGGTTTTAATCAGCGGCAAATACAAAAACGGTGGGCATAAAACCACTTTTTGCTTGGCACGCACTTTATTTAATGCCTGGACAAGTGCAATTGCCTGCTTGGTGGTTTCCGGATTTAATTTCCAATTACCGATGATTAATTTCATAGATTTAATTTAATTAAAGTGTCGCGCGAGGGTGCCATCCGAGGGTCCTATCCAAGGGTGCCATCCGAGGGGCACCCTCGTTGTTGAGCGTGGTTATTTTAGAAACTCCGCGGCAAGCTCTGGGCTGACAGTGTTAATTGGTACGCCAGTGCCAAACTCAAAGCCGCCCCAAATGCCAATGCGCGGAAAAATTGTTAAATGCCAATGGTAGGCTTTGCTTTCATGCGCAGTGTGCGCAACATGTTCAAAAGGCATGGTATGGATGTAAAAATTCAAAGGCGGGTCGTTTAATTTTGTATAAAGCTGGCCCAAGGTCACTTTCAAAACATATGCTAACTGCGTAATTTGGTGGTCAGTCATGTGTTCAAAGCGGGAAATATGCTCCTTTGGAATGATCAGCGTTTCAAAAGGAATGCGCGAAGCGTAAGGTGCAAAAACTACAAAATCGCTGGTTTCAAAAATCAAACGCTCGCGGTGCTTTAATTCTTCCCTGGAAATCGCACAAAAAATACATTCCTTGTGCACCTGATAATAATGATAGCAGCCAAGCAGCTCGTCGTGAATGCCATTCGGGACCATTGGCGTTGATATCAGCTGGTAGTGCGGGTGCAACAGTGATGCGCCGGCATCGCGGCCATGGTTATGGAAAAATTGGACGTAAGCCAAATGGCGATGCTGCTTTAATTCTTCCAAACGGTGCTTGAAAACCTGGAAAGTCAGTTCTACGGTTTGGATTGACTGCAAAGCAACCGGCTCGTTATGCTTGCGCAAAATTAAAACCTCGTGGTCGCCGCTGCCGGAACGCGAAACATAAAATTCCTTATTGCGCGACAATGGCGTGTGTGAAAGAGCCTCATATTTATTTGGAATGATTCGAATCTCCCATTGCTTGCCGTTTGGATAACGGCCAATGTCCGGATTTAGATGCTCGTTGCCCGGACAAAAGGGACACTCTTTTATCAATTCTGGAAGATTCTGGTGCGAAACCGCATGATGGCCAAGGTGGTGCGCAGAAAATTCTTCTGGCCGGGTATTGCGGTTTGGCGCAATTAAAACCCATTCTTTTGTAACCGGATTTTGTCTAAATTGTGACATTAACTGTTTTGATTATTTGTTTTGTTTAAATAAGTTTCAAGTATGATCTGCGCGGCAAGCGAATCAATTGCCTCGTTGCGGCCGGAAAGTTTAGTTGCCATCACTGAAGTCAAACGCTCATCAAACATTTCCACCGGAACAGTAATATTTTGCATCAGCTTATCCTTGAATTCCAGCACTTCTTTGGTTTTTTGCGTTTGGCCGCCGCTCATATTTAAAGGATAACCTAGAATAATTTTTTCAACTTCCTTTTCGCGAATCAAATCGGCAATCTTGCTCCAAAAATCCTTAGTGCGCCAAATGTCATATTCAAAAGCAATCTTTTTACCTTCGTCAGTCATGGCCAGCCCAATACGCTTTTCGCCATAATCGATTGCTAATATTCTTGGCATTTTATTTGTTTTCAGCAAGCACTACTGGCACATTCAGTTGTTTTCCGCCGCGCAGAACTTGCAAAGTGATACGGTCGCCGGGATTATAATTTTTCAATAAGATCGCTAACGTTGTATTTTTATCGATTTTGTCGCCGTTGAGCGCAACGATAATATCTCCTTCTTTCAACCCGGCTTTATCTGCAGGACTGCCAGGGACAACTGCTGGCTGGGCATTGCCATTTTCGTCCTGGCCTGCAGTTATGTACGCACCATTGTCAGTTGGCAGATTATTTTGATCCTTAATTGCCGGTGTGATTAGGACGTAACGAATGCCAAGAAACGGCTTAGCAATTCTGTCAAGCTTTTGGAAAGATTCGACGTCTTTTTTCGCATCCAAAGAAGGAATCGCAAAACCAACCAACTGGCCTTGCTGGTCCACTGCAGTATTTACACCAATAACATCGCCAAAAATATTTAATAGCGGTCCCCCCGAATTGCCAGGATTAATGGCGGCATCGGTTTGGAAAACTCCTTCGAGCTGCTCGGATGTGCCTTCGCCATTGGCAGTAATATTCCTGCCAATGCCAGAAATAATTCCTGAAGTAACTGTGTTGCTATACTGCCCAAGCGAATTGCCGATTGCAATAACGCGCTGGCCAATTTCCACTTTCGAGGAATCTGCAAAGTTCAAAGTTGGCGCATTGTTAATGCTGATTTTTACCAAAGCCAAATCATTGTTCGGATCGCGCGCTAAAACTTGCGCATCATAACTTTTGCCATCATTGGTGATTACTGTATATTTTGCCTGCTCATCCGAAACAACATGCTTGTTGGTCATAATTAAACCATCAGATGAAATGAAAAAACCGCTGCCAGCTCCGGTTTGCTGGTAGTTTGGCGCAGAATTCTGCGGCTGCCTGCCAAGCTGGAAAAACGGATCAAAGAAAAATGGGTTATCCGAATTGCTTTGAATGGCGTTAAGGTTTTTTGAAATTATGATTGAAACAACTGCCGGTGAAGCTTTGTGCACAACATCAATGATTGCAGAATCCTCTTTGATCTCTGCAGACTTGCTGGTGTTTGTCGGTACTGCGCGATAGTTCCTGGCAACGTAAAGGCCAGAAACAAAGCCTGCCAAAGCCCCCGTAAGAATGCTGACCAAAAGTATGCTCAAAACCAAGTTCGTGCCCAGTTTTTTTGCCTGGCTGTGCATCTGGCTTGCTAAACCATCTTCTTTGTTTTGCGTATTGGTTTCGTTTTCTTGATTTATTTCCATAAAATCATTCTAACATAGGGCTGCGAGCTGATCAATCAAAGCTTCGATTGTTCCCAAACCGGATTGCCAGAATTTTGGATCTTCCAAATCAAAGCCAAAAATTTTCACCGAATCCATGGTGGAGCGCGTTCCACCCAGCGCAAGCATCATTTTGTACTTGTTTACAAAATCCGGCTCGCCTTTTTGATATTTATCATAAAGCGAAAAAACCAACAGATTTCCTAATGCGTAAGCATAAACATAGAAAGGATAAAGATAGAAGTGCGAAATATAAGACCAGCTGTGCCTGTAATC
>CAZLFS010000019.1:2565-8417 GCA_964559005.1 uncultured Candidatus Saccharibacteria bacterium | reverse complement strand
AAAAATATTTACCGAAAGAAGCGATTTTTGTAGACTTAAGTGTTGGCAAAGACGCAAATCAACGAATCATTAACATCACCAATGTTCCGAAAAATTTTAAAATTTAACCTGGCACTGGCAACGGTCGCCGCAGTCATCTTGCTTGCATTCAGCAATGCAGCGCGCGCGCAAACAGCAACAACCCATTTTGTCCTGCACGGCGCCGGGCAAAACATTGAGATTCCACAAAACATTTTAAACGCCTGGCAAACGCCCGGTGACCAAGGATTAGCTGCAGAGTATTCTTTTGAGCCAGAACAAAATTTAGATAATTATGTTTTGTCCGGGCTGGGTGCACAAAGCGCAATTGAAAGCCATTTGCAATTTGAAAATTACAATCTCCCGGCAATTTACCAATATTTGAAAACCTTGGAGCAAGGCTTTGACCAAACTCCGCACGAAACTGAAATGGTTGTAAACGGCAATAAGGTTACAAGCTTTGACCCTGGCACGAGCGGAAAAATCCTTGATATCCACGAAAGCATTGCCAACATTGTCCAAGCGCTTTCTGACGGCCAAGGCGATGCGCAGTTAAGCATCAATGAAACTCAACCGCTGAAAAGTCTGGCTTCAACAAACAACTTGGGCATTAAAGAACTAGTTGCTTCTGGCATTTCCGATTTCTCCAATTCCCCGGCAAACCGCATCCACAACATTAAGGTTGGCGTGGAGAAAGAATCCGGCACTTTGCTTGCGCCAGGCGAGGAATTTTCTTTTAATAAATTTCTTGGGCCAGTTGATGCAGAGCACGGCTTTTTGCCAGAACTGGTCATTAAAAGAGAAGGCACTATCCCGGAATTCGGCGGCGGCCTTTGCCAAGTCTCCTCAACTGTTTTCCGCGCTGCTGTTAATGGCGGCCTGCCAATTACAGAACGCCGCAACCATTCGTATGCTGTAAGGTGGTACTCGCCGCAAGGCACTGATGCCACTATTTACCCGGGATCAGCTGACTTAAAATTCATCAATAACACTTCTGCTTATCTCTTGGTCTGGCCAAGATTTACCGATAAAACGCACTTGGAATTTGATTTTTACGGCACAAAAGACTCGCGCCAGGTAGTGCTAGACGGGCCATATAGTTTTGATAAAAAAGCGAACGGCGCATTAAAGGCGGTTTGGTATCGGACAGTAACGATGCCAGATGGTACAATAAAAAAGGACACCTTTAATAGTGTTTACCTGCCGCCGTCATTATTCCATAAAGTGGAAACGTTCCCGGCAAAACTGCCGATAGCGCCCACGGCTCCAACTCCCGCGCCCGCGCCAGCAAACACGCCAACCAAAACGCAATGAAACTTGGACAAATACATAAACTAGGAGTGGATCTCGGAATTAAAAACGATCTTCGCGGTTTTATAATTGTCCAAACGCAAATAAAAGAACGCCAAAAAAAATTCCAAGGCCTTACTGAAGAGGAAAAAAATAATTTTAACACTGAATTACTAACTAACCCTTACGCTGATTCGCAATTGGAATTTGGCGACCCGAACCGGGAAGTGAAAAAAGTCTTGGCTGGCATTGATATTGAGACTGCGGAAGTTTTGCTTGCTGACCGTATTGGCAATGTTGATTTAATTGTTGCACATCATCCGCAAGGAAAATCTAAAGCCGGCTTAAATGAAGTAATGCACTTACAAACCGAAGTGCTTGAAAAACTTGGCGTTCCGATTAACATTGCGCAAGGAATAATGCGCGAGCGCATCAATGAGATTGGCCGTAGGCTACATTCAGGAAACCATTGGCAAGCAATTGACGCAGCAAAACTTTTGGGCATCGCCTTTATTTGCGAGCACACCACCTGCGATAATATTGCGGCAACATTCATTACTAATGCCTTGCGCAAAGCAAAGCCAAAAACCGTTCACGACATAATCAAAACCTTAAAAACAATCCCAGAATACCAGCGCGCAGCAGAATACGGCGTCCAGCCGCGAGTATTCGCCGGGTCTGCTTCTAATTATTGCGGCAAAGTTGTTGTTACCGGATTTACCGGAGGCACCAGTGGATCAAAACTAATGTACGAGAGATTAGCGCATGCCGGCGTTGGCACGATTATCAGCATGCATCTCGGCGAAGAGCATCGCACAGAAGCAGAACGCAACCATTTAAATGTTGTTGTTGCCGGCCACATGAGCTCTGATTCTTTGGGTATGAACCTTTTCCTGGATGAACTGGAAAAGCGCGGCGTGGAGATTGTTCCAACCTCCGGGCTAATCCGCGTTCCTAGAAATAAGCCTGTGCGCAAACGCGCGGCAGCAGCAAGAAAACCGCAAACTAAACGTCGCACCAGAAAATAATGGCAATTTCATCATCAAAACAAAAACAGGGCACTAGCGACAGCGACCAAGAGCACATCCTTTCCCCTTTGGAAAAAGATGCGAACTTGGATATGCAGCTGCGCCCGCGCGAATTATCAGAGTATGTCGGCCAGCAAAAAGTGAAGGACAATCTTACGGTTTTAATTCAAGCAGCAAAAAAGCGCGGCGAAAGCATGGAGCACATTATGTTCTATGGCCCTCCTGGATTGGGCAAAACCACACTCGCCTACATCTTGGCCAATGAAATGGGCGCTAACATAAAAGTTACTTCTGGCCCGGCAATTGAGCGCACCGGAGATCTTGCCAGTATCCTTACCAACATCGGCGAAAATGATATTTTATTTATAGACGAAATCCACCGCCTTAACAAAAATGTTGCTGAAATTTTATACCCGGCAATGGAAGAATACGTTTTGGATATTGTCCTCGGCAAAGGGCCTGGGGCGCGCTCAATGCGCATGCCTTTGCCAAAATTTACAATTGTCGGCGCAACAACGCGCTTAGGCCTGCTCTCTTCCCCTCTACGCGATCGTTTCGGCATGGTACAGCGCCTGGATTTTTATGAACAGGCAGAAATCGAAAAAATCCTCCAGCGCAGCGCGCGCCTGCTGAATTTGGAATATGAAATGTCCGCAATTGCCGAACTAGCAAAGCGCTCGCGCTTTACGCCGCGCATTGCCAACCGCCTGCTTAAAAGAGTGCGCGACTTTGCACAAGTTTACGGCAGTGGTAAAATAACCCTAGAAATAGCGCAAAAAGCCTTAGACATGCTGCAAATCGATCCGCTTGGCCTCGACCACAACGATATCCGCATTCTCGAAGCTTTGATTGATAAATTTGCAGGCGGTCCGGTAGGTATCAAAACCTTGGCAATGTCTACCTACGAAGAAGAAGATACTATCGAAGATGTTTATGAACCTTACCTTTTAAGAATCGGTTTTATAAAAAGAACGCCTAAAGGGCGCGAAGCAACTGATCTTGCCTATAAACACTTGGGCAAATCGGGAAACAAAAAAACATTACTCTAATGGACCAGCTGCAAACATTCAATCCTACCAATTATGCTCAATTAGTCGCTGGCATTATTTATTATTTGCTAGTCATTGTCGCGACATTCTTTAGCATCAGCAGCATTTATGTACTAATCCGCCACGGCGAATCAAAAAGCCTTGGCTTTATCGTTTCTGTAGTTTATATGATTATTTATCTTTCCTTGGTTGCACAAGGGACGCATGTTTTAGGATTAATAAAATGATCAAAGCAAGCCTTTTCCCCGGACAACAAGCAGATGAAGATATAATTTTAGTTTTGCGCGAGCACTGGTTTTATTTGATGATGCGCTTGGCAGGATGGCTGGTTTTTGTAGCCATCATTTTTGCTTTTGACCATTATGTGCCAAAGCTTTTGCCGCAGCTGTTTCAAGATCCGTACTTAAATTACGTTAATCTTTTTAAAAATGCTTACATGTTATTTCTGGTCCTAGGTTTAATGATGATCTGGGTACTTTATTATTTGAACATTCAGATTATCACCAGCATGCGAGTGGTTGATGTAACCCAAAGCAGTTTGTTTTCCCGCACTGTTTCCGAACTAACTTTTGAAAAAATAGAGGATGTTACTGGTGAGACAAACGGCTTTTTCGGTACGATCTTTGGTTATGGCAATGTCCTTGTGCAAACCGCGGGCACAACAGAACGCTTCACTTTTTGGCACGTGCCAAAGCCAGACGCAGTCGAAAAAATGCTGTTGGATATTTCCGCACAAAAAATAAAAACAGCGCCAGTCAGCACTGTTTAGCTGTTTAACACTCGCAGTAAATCGCGTAAACCAATTCTTTGCCAAGCAAACCGTTTAACTCATAAATCAATCTTTTGGCAAAAAGCTTGATCTCTAAAGCGATTTCCCGCGACAGGCTAGCAACCCGCAACACTCCCTTTTCAAAAGACAAGGCGAGTGTTTTTTGTACTGCATCAGGCAAAATTTTGCTGATTGCCTCTTCCCAGTATTTTAAGACTTCATATCCTTTTACTTTGTCTTCAAGCTTATATTTTTTGATTTGGCCTTTAAGCGTTTTGTTTATGTTTTGCATAAGTAGTAATTAGTAGATAGCAGATCCTTGGTGCCCTGTGAGGAGGGCGTCTATTACTGTATTTTGTCTTCTGTATTCTGTATTCTAGCGAGGTTCACGTGCTGGGCTTGCATTTCGATTGGCACGGTACTGGTGATAAAAGTTTGGAATCTGCCTTGCAAATATTTTAACAGGAAGACGCGCCGATCTTCATCTAATTCCGAAAGCACATCATCTAAAAGCATAATCGGCCGGTCAATGCCATTGCGCAAATATTCCAGTTCCAGAATTTTTAATGCCAACACTTGGGAACGCAGCTCGCCCCGCGAAGAGAACGGCGCCAGGTACAAACCTTCGCTTTTTAAGGTAAAATCGTCGCGATGCGGGCCAACCAAAGAAGTGGCCGCGCCGATTTCGCGTTCTTGCATTTCAAATAGCGCACGTTTAAAATTCGCAGCAATTTGCGCAGAATTTGCGCCGGCCAGCGTTTCGTAATCAACCTCAATCGGCCGGGAAAAACCGGAAACAGAGGCATAAACTTCTGAAACCGCCTGGTTTAAATAATTAACATATTCTTTGCGCGCCATAATAATTTCTGTGCCAAAGTTCACCAACTGCTCATTCCAGCTTTGCAATTCATTTGGAGAAGACTTCCCCTGCCGAATGTTTGCCAGCAACTGATTCTTTTGGCTAACAATTTTTTTGTAGTTATATAAATGCTCCAGGTAAAACGGGCTTTTCTGAGACAAAATCATATTTAAATATCTGCGGCGTTGCTCCGGGGTTTTGCTTAACAGCTCAACATCTGTTGGGTCAAAAATTACAGTGGAAACAAAACCTTCCATTTGGCGCTTGGTTTTGCGCACGCCATCTAATTTAAAATTAGCCATGATTCTGCCGCGGTTTTCCAGGAAGATTTCCAACAAATGGTCGCGCCCATCTTTCTCAATAGTGGCTTTAACTTCCAAATTAAAAGTGCCTTTGGCAAACAAAAAATTCGAGGCGTCTCGAAACGACTTGAACAACGAAAGAAAATAAATTGATTCTAATAAGTTTGTTTTTCCTGTGGCGTTCGGTCCAAAAAAAACAATGAAATCCTCATTAAAATCCAAATACAGATCTTTATGGTTGCGAAAATTTTTCAATACCAAACTCTTTATGCGCATGCGGCTCCAACCTCCAATGCTTCTAAATCTTAATCGGCATCACCAAATAAATATATCCTGGCAATTCTTTGCTGTTTAAAACTGCTGGCGAGTTTTCGTTAATAATCTGGAAAGTAACGCTTTTCGTGCCAATTGTTGCCAAACAATCAAGGATATACTTATGGTTGAAAATTATTTTGCCAGCATCCCCAGTAACCTTGCAGGGCACTTGCACCTGGCTTTCGCCAAGATCACCAGAAGAAGAGGATATTGTTAATTGGT
>CAZLFS010000019.1:0-2555 GCA_964559005.1 uncultured Candidatus Saccharibacteria bacterium | reverse complement strand
CGTTATTGCCGGTTTGGGTAAATATTCCTGCGGTTTTCATCGCGGTCGACAAATCCTCTGTTTTTAACTCAATTTCGGTATTAAATTCTTGCGGAATGATTTGCTTATAATCCGGGTATTGCCCATCAATAAGCCTGGTGATAATTTCAGTGCCATCAACCTTAAACATTGCTTGATTTTGCGAAAAATAAACATGCACTGGCTCTTCGGTGCCAGAAAGAACCTTAGACAACTCTGCAACTGCCTTATTTGGCAAAATTAGGGCCCTGGCAGCATTATTATTAATCTTTAATACCTTTTCTGCCAAACGATAACGGTCGGTCGCCACAAGCCTTAATTCATTATTGTCAAAAGAAAACAAAATGCCGGAAATTTCAGGCTGGGTTTCGCTATAAGCCGCTGCAAAGGCTACCTGGGACATAGCGTTTCTTAAGTCCTTGCTTGGAATCTCCACAAAATCCTTATCGTCAATTTGCGGAATAAGAGGAAATTCGTCCGCTGCCAACCCTTTTATCTTTGTTTCATAATTATTTGATTTGATGATTAAGGTGTTTTTATCAACCGTTAAAGCAATATTATCGTTAGGTAAGTTATTTATTAAATCAGCCAATGTTCTTGCTGGTACCGATAAACCCCCGTCTTCTTCCACTTTGCATCGCACCCATGTATTTATACCCATTTCAAGGTTCGTGCTTGAAAGACGTAACATACCCTGGTCGGTTTTTAATAAAATATTGTTTAGCACAGGCAAGGTTGTGCTGCTGTTCGAAACACGAGAACTTATCCCTAATCCTTTTCTTAAATTTTCTTGAGTGCAAACAACTTTCATAAATGTAATATTATATTAAACTTATTTAATTAATAGTAGTAATAATTGTTGTTGAGAAGTGAAGATGCTTGTTTCGCGCGAATTCTATTGGTTGTTGTTAATAAAAACAAATTTTATGTTCTGGATAAACCTGTGTATATGCTGGGCTTTAGAAATTATTTTTTTCGCGGAAATTATTTGTAACAAATCTATCAGCTTTTCATCAACAGTTTGTGCTTGGAGTTTTGTATAGTTTTGCACAAACACTTAACAGTTTTGCTCATGCTACATGTACAGCTTGTTCACAATTAAATCTAATTCCTGTTTAACAGATTCTTTTTCAGCAAGCAGTTTGGAAATTTTTTCTACTGCATGCATAACAGTAGTATGGTCGCGGCCGCCAAAATGTTCGCCAATGCTTGGAAAAGAATTTTCCAGTTCTTCCCGCATCAAATACATGGCAATTTGCCTTGGCTTAACGAATTCTTTGCGGCGAGACTGTTTTAAAAGGTCGTCAATTGTAATATTGTAAAAATCTGCTACTACGCTCATTAACTTTTTTACTGAAATAACGCGTTTTTTTGCAGAAGCTACTCCTACTAACACTGTTTTAAGCTGCTCCAGTGTTGGCCTGGTATTGTTTAATTGGCAGTAAACCATCAAGCGATTCAGCGCCCCTTCCAGTTCGCGGATGTTGCTTTGAATAGTTTCGGCAATATGTGTTAGTACTTCTGTATCAACGTCATAGTGTTTTTCCGCGGCTTTTGCTTTAAGAATTGCCAAGCGTGTTTCAAAATCAGGCGCTTGGATGTCCGCAATCATACCCCATTCAAAACGAGAAACGAGGCGCTCTTCTATTGCGGGGATGTCTTTTGGCAAACGGTCTGAAGAAAGCACGATTTGCTTGTTGTTTTGGTGCAGTGTGTTAAAAGTATGGAAAAATTCTTCCTGGGTTTGTTCTTTGCCAGCAAGAAATTGAATATCGTCTATCATTAGCACGTCAACGTTGCGATAAGTTTCTTTAAATTGCGAAACGCGGCCAAGGCTGATTGACTGCACGAACTCATTAGTAAATTTTTCGCTTGTAACATAAAGAATTTTTGCCGAAGGGTCTTTTGCCAAAACTTCGTTGCCGATCGCCTGCATCAAATGTGTTTTACCCAAACCAACACCGCCATAAAGGAATAGCGGATTATAAATTTGTCCTGGTTTTAAGGCGACTGCCTTGCAGGCAGCATGTGCCAATTCATTCCCTTTGCCAATAATAAAACTTTCAAAGGTGTATTTAGGGTTCAAACCGGAATTGCTCGGGGTTTGGATAACCCTTGCACCAGGCATCACTTTTGCGGCTTGGGTTTCTTGCACGGCTTTAACTGGTTGGGAGTTTGATGAAACTATTTGGTATTTAACTTCTTTTATTTCCGGCGCGATCATTTTCAGGGCCCGCAAAATATCTGCGTTGTACTTATTTTGTAGCCACTCTTTTGTGAATGAATTGGGGACGCTGACAACAATACTGTCTTCGTGCTTCTCGATAATTGCGGTATTTTTGAACCAGGTTGTAAAGTTTGCTTTGCTTAAAGAAACCTCCAGGTTACCGAGAATAGCCTGCCACAGTTGTTGGTTGGTCATTTTTATCTCTCCAAAGTCAAGATTTTGTTATCTAAAACATTCTAACAGGGAGTTATCAACATGTAAAACTAGACGAAATGTTCAGTAAAACTAAGGAAAAGTTAAGTTTTTGTTG
>CAZLFS010000018.1:0-8767 GCA_964559005.1 uncultured Candidatus Saccharibacteria bacterium | reverse complement strand
AGGGTAACGTCCGAGGGTGCCATCCGAGGGGCACCCTTGTTGTTGGGCGTCGGTTGCAAAAAAAAGTTAGATATGCTATAATGTTTACAGTGATTCTACTTTAAGAAATCAAAACAAAAAGACAACTAAATTAGGCTGATTGTATGCATACGCACAGAGATCAACATCTCGATTTTGGTGCTAAAAATTTTGCACTTGTAGCAGTTGTTGCTATTACACTTGGTTTTTTAGCATGGGAGCAAAAGCCGATCCGCTTTTCTCACGATCCGCAGCCACTTCAGCAATATGCTGACGCGGCTTTATTTAATAATGCAAACACCAACTCATCTGGCACAGAATATGCTAATGGCGCCGTGCTTGGCGCAACGGTTTTCAATCCTACTTTATTGGCAAAACTTTCAAATATTGATATTCGCACCACCGATAATAATTCTGCAGTGGCAGCACAAAACTATACCCAACAAGTGGGCATAGTTTTATCCAACGACCATGCACAGGAATTAGTCGCCTCAAATTCGCAAAGTGATGAAGCAATAAATGCACAAGCCAAACTGCTTAGTGATTTAAAAAATATTGTTGTGCCAAGCCAGCTTGCTGAATTTCACAAACTTCTAGTTGGTTACTACGGCTACTCTTTTATGAGCCAGGCTCAACCTGATGACCAAAACATCACAGCGATGCTAATGCAAATTACGCAAGAACTGCGCGTGATTAAAGATTCATTGGGAGCGAGCGGAATCAGTCTGCCATCATAAGAAAGCTTAAATTGCATTGAAACAAAAATAAAACAAAAACCAAAAGCAAATGAAAAATAAATTAGTAATCATTATCGCAGGAGCATTAATACTGATCGCAGTAGTGCTTTTGGTTATAAGCAAGCGCAACAGCAATTTAGTTTCCAATCCGAACAATAATAATAATGGCGGCTCGCAAACCTACACTGGCGGCGTACAAAATGGCGGCAATGGCAATGTTACCACCGGGCGCAACGGCGAGAACAACCAAGGGCAAAATACTGTTGGCACAAATTTCAATGGCGAAATTCCTGCCGCGATTATTAAAGATCCAACTCAACCTTATGCCATAAATAATCCGCGCAGCAATGAACCGCCGCAGCCAGTTAACAATGGCAACACCGGAAACAACGGCAACCAGACTGATAACGGCTCTTCCGCTTTTGTAAATCAAAACCAAGGCAATACTTCATTCGACAATAATAGTACTGGCGAAAATCTGGTTTACGTTGATGGCCGCCCGGAATACATCCAGCAAATTTATGATCCGTGGAATGTTGATACATCAAGCGAAAAAACAGATGCGCAGGCCATTGATTCGCTTGATCCGAATTACCCGGTAACAATAGCAGACGGTTTCCCAAGCGATACTGGCGGAGACACGATTGTTGGCGATGGTGTCGACGAAATTTCAACCGAATCTCTTAATGAGCCGGATACAGTTACAGACCAGGGTGATGCGCAGCAAAATTCTGATCCTTGCCAATCGCAGTATATTTCCGATTCTTATCCAATTTTTGATGCTTTAAAGTATGATCCTGCAAGCAAGAGCTATTATAACTATTATGAAAGCAGTAATAATTTTGATGCTAGCGTCAATCAAGCGCTGCAAGATATTGCAGAGAAGCAGGGCTATCAGGATTGTTCAGCAAACGGCAAATTAGATAATGCCGCACAAACATTAACAAGTTATGATATTCCGCTTTGGCCGGGCTTTAATGAAAGCATTTTACATATTTCAAATGACAACAGCTTGGACGCTTTGCAAACATACATTAATCAAATGTCTGATGAAACAAAGAAGTATGACCTTATCCATGATTATGAAATTTTGCCGCGCTTAATGAAGAGCACCAGCTGGAAGTGGGATTTGCAAGAAGGCGTGCGCATTGAATTGCGAAAGAAAGCACTTTTGGCAATACCAGTGCCAAGCCAAGTCAAAGGTTTCAGCGAATACTACTATCATTTATATGACCAGTATTCGAACATTGCAAAATGGAAATACAAAGCAGACCGTGAGCATAATAAACAAAATGTCGGCGGCGATTATACCGCGTTGCAGGATGAGGTTGAGAAATACCAAGAGGTTTCAGACCAAATCCGTAAAAATATCGATACAATGCGTTTACGCATAAATTATTTAAAGAATCATCCGGAAGGCTTGCCGGGTTCGGGCAGTACAGCAACCGCTAATACGCCTAGCGGTACGCAGGCCACGGGTACAAGCGCTGCCCCAACCGGTTCAACCAGTCCGGCTGGCACAACATCTGCCGGTACATCATCCGGCACAGCTGACACAGGCGGACAACCTTCTGCGGGTGGAGGATTTGGCGGCGGAGGCGGCGGAACAGAATTTATACCAAGGGAATAATATGCGCATACTAAAAAATAAAGTCACAATCATAGTATTAACAGCAATAATTCTTGGCGGAACGATTTTCTTTGCAAAAACCAAGCAGACTTTTGCTTTGTTCGGCGCAGGCGATATTACTTTGGTAAACCTGCAGGATGTTTTAACTGAAGCATTGAAGGGTGCAGCTTCGCAAATTGTTATTGACGCTAATGAGCATTATGCCAAACAGTTTATTAATAATGCCATGAAAAAATTCAAAATCAGCGATTATCAAAGCTATGCTGATGATTTTGTTGATAAGGTTTACGTTTCCAGAGATATGCTTAATAAGAAGACATTGGATGCGTATTTAGAACGCATTAATGTTGCTAAGCTGCAAGGCAAGAACCAAGCGCAACAAGCAAATGACAAAGCAGCTGTATTGTATAAGAAGAAAGTTATTGATGCGAAAGAAATTAGAGATTTATATAATAACAATTATCCAGCAATTGACCGTTATGTTGCCTTGGCAAGCGCCGGTAATCCATTTAAGACCACTCCTGGCGGCAGGCAATTCAGTGCAGAAGACCAAGCTGCGGGAGTTTTGAGCAGAGGCCAACAAGCAGCAACATTATCCATCCAACAAAGCGGCGGATATAAAGATAATTTAGATTGTAGCCAGGTTAATCTTAAAGACAGCCAGACTGTTTCTGTTGCGCATTGTGCTGTGAGAGATCCGGCAAATTACATCACTGCGCAATTAAACGGCAGAATTCAAGGCTTGATTAATTCACAATCAAATCCGCCAGACCACTTCACAACTTTGATCAGGCTTGTTGGCAATACGGTTGTGAACAGAATCAGTGCTGCATTATTTGAACACACTAGCTCAAATGGCATAGCAGATCAAACAACATCTTATAATACTCCGCGCCAAACGCTGCGCCAAGATATTGATACGCCAGTTGATTACACGAAGTACGGTCAATATGACAGCGGCTTGTATAGCCAGCAAGGAACTGAACACCCATAAATTTAATCGAAACGCATGTGGAAAACGCCTCTGACGAGGCGTTTTTTCGTGTAGATTGTTGCTTATTTCCAAATTTGCTTTCGCAAACCATTTATGAGATAATTATGAGAGAAAGTTAAGCAAAATTCGTTGATTTTCGAAACAAAAACAAGTGAAAAAAATACATTTAAGATTAGAGGCTTGAAACGCCTTGTCTTTTTTGTTTTTGCCGGATTTTTGCTGCTGCTGCCAAGCATTTCTAATGCTGACTCAAAGCAATCGATAGTCTTTCAGGGCTTTCCTGGTACAAATGCCGGTCAACCTTTGCAAATCGGGGTACCTTTTGATTTCGTCATTAGGCTTTACGATGACAACGGCGGCTTGGATAAGCTTAAAACCGCAACAGTAAGAGTTTGTGCTGGACCAAAAACAGGCAATTGGTGGACCGGATGGCCTGGTGGCAGTTTTGATTGTCATGGTGTGAATTTTAATAAAATTGCAGATGCGGATGCTCCTGTATTGCAAGATGACCAGAATAAGGTTAATCCAAAAGCAGCTTTCGTAAAAGTGCATGTTGACGCTAATGCGATCACTAATGCGAATATTGTTATTTATGCTAATGTTTCTGGTGATTCACCGGACAAATCATATCATTTCGAAGGTAACGTCAGTACTTCAGAAGCGCTTAGTATTACTACCGATAAAGACAGTGAGCAATCTAACCCAATAGTTAGCGCAATTTCGCATTTTATTGCGGGCATTCTTTATTTGCTTGCGCAAGCGTTGAATTGGATTTTTGGCAATTTGCTTGCGCCAATCATGCAAACAGTGCTTTCGATCCGGGTTTACACTTCGCAATTTTCCGCGGTGATTTTGCCGGCCTGGGTTTTCCTGCGCAACCTTATGAATATTTTCTTCATTTTGGCGCTGATTATGCTTGCAATTGGCACGCTTTTTCAGATGGAGGGCTATAATTACAAACACACTTTAGTTGAAATTGTGAAGAATGCGTTGTTGGTTAATTTCAGTTTGGTGATTGCACAGGTTGTTTTAGGCGTTGCACAAACGCTGCAAGCGCAATTCCTGCCGAGCAACTCTGGCGTGATTACCACGCTTGGCACCGCTTTAATTGTTACTCCGCTGCAAGCAGTTTTTAATGCGCCGGTCAGCGATACCAGCACTTTTGTTTCAGCTTTGGTGATATTTATTTTTTCCGTCGGTTCGTTCATGGCCTTTGTGGCAATCACGATCTTGCTTTGTTATCGAATCGTGGCGCTATGGTTTCTGCTGGCAACATCGCCAATTGCTTACGCAGGCGAAGTGCTATCTTTTACAAAACATTTTTCGCACGAGTGGTGGAGCTACTTTATCAAGTATGCGTTTTTTACGCCGGTGCTTGCGCTGCTTTTAAATGTTTGCGCGATTATCGCTAATGCGCAAACGTCATTTTTTGCGCATTACACCACGCAACAATTTCCAACTGCGCCTTATCCGGGGATGGCAAATTTTATTATGCGCGGCTTATCCAGTTTTGTGGTTTTGATCTGTTTGTTCTTTGCGCTGGAAATCGCAATGAGCTTCAATATCGGCAAAAGCGTTTTGCAATGGGCAGAGCACCAAACAAAACGATTTACAGTTGAGAAATATGAAGCGGCCGGTGAGCTGGCTAAAAAAGGCGGCGAGATGGCCTATGGCGGCTTGCAAACTTTGAAGCGTGAAAAAACTGCCGGCTTAGTAAGAAAGGGCCCTCTGGGCAAAGCAGCCTTTGCGGTTTTAAATCCTGGCGCAGTCAAAAAGCAAGTTGGCGATTATTTGCACCATAGGGAAGAACATGGAGAAGAAGCAGCTACCGCTGCTGCAAATGTTTTAGTCAACCAAACGCTTACCGGGGGCGCCAGAGATACTGAAGCAGATTATGGATTAAGAAGACAGATTTTGAATAAACTTGCCAGCCAGCATGCAGGCAAAACTCCGGAAGAGCTTAAGGCTATGATTGACCGTTATAACAGTACTGGTTATGCAAAGTCGCATGAAGGGCAAATGGAATTGGCTGCAGTATATGAAGCAGCAATTAAAGATGGCAGAATCAGAAAGCTTACCGAGCTTTATAAAGGCAAAGGGAATTTCAACCAGGAAAATGCAATGGATATGATTGGCAGTACGCTGCATGGCCATGAACTGGAAGCATTCAAGCAAACCGTTTCGAGATCTGCGCGCGAATCAAAGCGTTTGGCATGGGTTGGCGTTGCTACTCCGGATTCGGAGAAAGAAGCGCATCTCAAAGAATATCTTGATGAGCTGCCGCCGGAAGATATTGGCAAAGTGAGCATGAGCGGGATTCCAAAAGACCCAACTAAAGTAGAGTACAAGGTCTTTGTTCAAAAACTCGCAGCCACTCCGACCGCCGATATCAATAAACAAAATATGGAGTATTTGTTCACCGATAAAGTTGATGCAAAAACAGGTGCCGGCATCTTTAAGAATGAAGCAGACGCGCGTCGTTTTGAGCAATTAAAAAGCGACCATCCTGATTTGTATACTCGCTTGCAAAATCTTGGCGATGGCGTGCGCAATCCTGCTTCTCGCGAGGGTATTAAAGAAGATAAATTGGATGACATGGATGTTCTTTATCAAACTGGTTTGGATGCTTCAGGGAACATAATGGTTGAAAGCCTTAAGGGTGGATCAAAAACAATCAATAAGCAGGATGTTTATGCTGCCGGAACTTCTGGTATAACCAAAAAAGCCGGAATTGCTCGAGCTTAATAAATTATGCAAGCTTCTGATTTATCACAATTTATTACTGATCCAAGTAGCGCGCAAGATGCGCAGCTTATTCGCGAACAAACGGAAGATATTTTGCTTTATGGCGATAATGTTGAAAAGCAGGAATATTTAGCTTTACTTTCGGACATTTTGGCGAAGAATGGAACAAAGCTTGAAAACGGGAACGTGCAATTATTTGACCAGTATCAAGGACTTTGGGTGCGTTTGGCGTTTGGTTCTTTTATTAACTTGTCGACAGCAGACCAAAATAATTTGTTGGAAAAACGTTTGTTGTTTGCAATTGAAAACGGACTTGAACCATCTGACCTATTGAAGGACTTTTATAGCTATTATGAGGATGAGAGCGTAGTAAGCGGGTTGTTGAAAGCATTGAGCCGTTCTTTGGAAAAAAATGATGAAACTTTGGGCAATGCGCCGATTGAAATTGAAGGCAAGCGTTATGCGCCAGCAATGAAGTATTGGATTTTGGATTATTCAAAATTTCCGTCGAAGAGTGCGCATCGCAGCGCGGTTGAACGATTGAACTATTCGAACCAATCGCCAAACACGCGCCAGTTAACGCAGGTGCAGCGCCAGAGCTTATTAAAATTTTTGAAGCTTTATGATGATTTGGTTTTTGCTGAACGGCCTGTAACCGCAAAGAGAAAAGTTTTTTCGGATATTGATTTGGTTAGGAAAATGCCAGTCACCGCCGCGCCGGTTTCAAATGGCCCGGCAACAGCAACAACAATTTTGCCAACACCGCAAAATGCCCAACCGCAGGAGGATTATGTTCGTATTCCGCAAGCTGGATCAGTGCAGTTTGCCAAGCGCATGCCGGATATTGTCAAACCGCCAGAAGCGCTAAAGCCTGCTTCTGCAACTGAACCGGCGAAAACTGTCACCCCAACTCCGTCCGCAGCAACAAATATTGATATCCAAAAAAAACTTGATGATTTAAGGAGCAGATTAAAGAAATAATATGCGTTCTGAAGAAGAAGCCCGCGCGCACAAATTAATTTTTGAATCGAAGATTTTGTCTTCAGTGGAAAAAGCTGAATGGCTTCAGCTTTTGCCGCAAATGAATGACAAGCAGATTTTGGAATTGGTGAAGATTTTGCTTCCAGACCAAAATCCTTCTTCGCCATCTTCTTCTGCGCAAGCGAAGCCGCTTATTAGCATGGTGCATTTGGATGAGAAAGAGATTGGCAGCACCAAGCCGGAATTTGAATTGGAATTGCCTGCGCAAGCGAAGCCTGCTGCTAAACCTGCACCAGCGCCGGGGGATCCTTTTGTTTTGCAAAAAAAGGTAGAGCAAATGGCAAAAACTTCTCCGGCAAAACCGGCGGCACCAGTGGCGCCGCCCGCATCAATGCCGCCCGCGCCGGCATCAAACCCAGCAAAACCGCTTGCACAGGCGACACAAAAACCGCCAGCAACGCCGATACCGCAAGCGCCAATATCGCACACTGCGCCGCTGCCAACGCCGCAGCGCGATACTCAACACACCCCAAAAGCGCTTTCGCTTACATCCGTGGATGATTTTTCCAAAATCACTGCCGGAGCAATTCATGGCGGCAACCCGAAGGTTTTGGATGTAATGATGGAAATTGCCAAGAAACAAAGGAGCTACGCGGCATTAACCAGCTTTGAGCGCAGCCCTTTGTACAATACTTACGTGACAATGGGTATTTCACTGTTAAATGATCCAAATCCTGATCGTGATGCAGCGTACCAGCGAGTTGTGCAATATTATATGAAAAACAACCAAGAATATTTAACCAAGGAAGAGTTTGAAGTAATGACTGATTTGCGCACGGAAATAGATAAAGTTTTGTATTAATTATGTTATAATTTATAGAGCAGCATGCAATTTCCAGTACCACAATTTATTGACATTGAAGATAAAATCATCGGGCCTTTTACATTGAAGCAATTCGGTTTTATTTTCGGCGGCGGAGTGCTGATTGCAGCGCTGTTTCGAATCCTGCAATTAAGTGTAATTTTTTTCTTTTTGGCTGTGCCGATTGCTTTGATCTCAATCGCTTTTGCCTTTGGCCAATTCAACGGCAAGCCATTGTACAATAGTATCCCAATCTTCATGAATTTTCTTACTTCGCCAAAGCGCATGGTTTTCCATAAAGACAAGGCGAGTGTTGACGATTTGGACATCAAAGCAATAATGGCAGCGCCAATAAGCGTTGCGCCGCAAGAACAGCCGATTGTCGAAGAGCCGGCAAGCAAACTGCACCGCTTATCCATGCTGCTTGACCAAAAAGCTGTGCAAGAAATTGAAATCGTAAACCCAAACCAAACTCCAAACAACAATGGCCAAGGACAAGCAACAAACTAATATCAAGAGCACGCAATCATATTTAAGGATATCTGACATTAAGGCAGATACTTTGATTATTGACAGCAATGTTTATTGCGCGGTTGTTGCCGTGTCCAGCACAAATTTTGCGCTGAAAAGCCAGGAGGAGCAAAATGCTTTAATTTATGGTTACCAGAATTTTTTGAATTCGCTTGATTTTGACATTCAAATTTTAATGCAATCGCGCAAAATGGATGTGCACTCCTATTTGGACCTGCGAAGGCTTGACGACCACGCGGTCGCCAACTGGGCGAATCTTACTCGCCACG
>CAZLFS010000017.1:6493-9343 GCA_964559005.1 uncultured Candidatus Saccharibacteria bacterium | reverse complement strand
ATTCTTTGGAAAAAGCGATTGCTGCGGCAAAAGCGGGTTTTGATTCAATTGTTTACGATCGCTCCGACTTGCCTTTTGAACAAAACATTGCTGAAACAAAGCGCGCGGTGCAAGAACTGAAGGCAATCAACCCCGCTATTATAGTAGAGGGCGAAATCGGAAATATTGGCAGCGGCTCTGAAGTGCACGAAAAAGCTCCCAAGAATTTAGGCTTAAGCACTCCAGAAGAAGCGGTGCGGTTTATTACCGAAACAAAAGTGGACGTGCTTGCGCCGGCGGTAGGCAATATGCACGGCATCCTGCCAAGCATGCTAAGCGGGGAAGTGCAAAAACACTTGCGCATCGAGCTGGTCGAGCAGATAAAAAAGGCGACTAACATATTTTTGACTTTGCACGGAGCGTCAGATACCAATGATGATGATTTGCGCAAGGCGATCGCTGCCGGCATCACCATTATCCATATGAACACTGAACTGCGCGTTGCTTGGAAAAAAGCACTCGATAAATCCCTGAAAGACCATCCTGACGAGCTTGCGCCGTATAAAATTTTTGCGCCTGTTGTTCAATGTGTGGAGGAAGTTGCTAAAGCAAGATTGCAGCTTTTCAATTCCAAGTAGTCTTTTAAGCCAAAAAGCTTTGACAAAAGCTAAAATTTGCTATTATATTAGTATAGTATCGGTTAAATAATATAAAACCCGCTAAAATATAGGTTATTTTTTAGAAATTAGCAGGTTGCCGAAACAAAAATAAAAAAACAATTTAATATGTCTGACATTAACTACTGGCACTGCCTTGAACTCATCTGGTGTCCGCGTTACCGCAGGCAGCTTAACACAAAGCGCGGGTACGTTAACCGAAAATGGAATTTACGTTGACTCCGGCGCAACAACATTTACGACCGGCGGCACATTAAACAGCGCGAACATTAATATGGGCGCGATCGCTGTTGGCACTTATCGCGGCTTGAACATCAGCACTAACGGCACGGCGCGCACGATTACAGCCGGGGCGTCAATTACAGGCATCAACTTGGACTTAAACAACAACGTTACCGCAACTGGCGTTACAATGACCGGCGCCGCGCTTCAGACTGCAGCTGATACTAACATTGCCAACGCAACCAAGAAAGTTTTGACCGTAACTTCTGGTGCAATTACTGAAAATACCGCTGCAAATACCGGCTTGTTCGTTGGCGCTGATATTACAGTGCCTGCTCTGACATTAACTACAGGCACAGCTCTTAACGCTTATGGCGCAAGAATCACCACCGGCAACCTTACCCAAAGCGCAGGCGCACTTTCTGAAAACGGTTTGATCGTTGATAGTGGCGCAACAACATTTACAACCGGCGGCACATTAAACGGCGTAAACGTAAACGTTGGCGCGGTTTCTGTCGGCACTTTCAACGGCGTAAACATCAGCACTAACGGCACCGCACGAAGCATTACTGGCGGTACAGTAACCGGATTTAATTTGGACTTAAACAACAACGTTACCGCAACTGGCGTTGCCTTAACTGGCGAGGCGATTCAAACCGCAGCAGATACGAACATTGCCAGCGTTACGAAAGCCGGCTTAACAATTGCTTCTGGTGCGATAACCGAAAACACCACTTCTGCGACCGGCGTTTACAACGGCGCAAGTATTACGCTTCCGGCGTTAGTTTTGACCACCGGCACTTCCTTAACAGCCAGCGGCGTTAATATTACTACAGGAAATATTACCCAAAGCGCAGGCACGCTTACGCAAAACGGCGTAAATATTTCAACTGCAAACAGCACAATCACCATCGGCGGTACGATCAATGCCATTAACATTACGCCGCCTGCAACAGCTACATCAACTGGCGCGCAAAATGCGATTAACATCGGCGCAATTACCACAGTCGGCAGCGGCATGACCGGAATTAAAGTTGGCAATAACTGGAACACTTCAGTGAGCATGGCATGGCCTTCGGCAACTACGGCAATCACCAACACTTCTCTTGATTTCGGCGCTGCATCAACAACGCAAACTTTATCCGGCGTAATTAAGCTCGCACGCAGCAACACTACTGCTGTTTGTGCTACAGCCACTGCGCAAGGAATTGTTTTCAAAAATGACGCTGGCACGCAAGTCGGCCACTTCTGTACTGACTCTGCGAATCTTTCGCTTTGGGTTGCGTCATCAAACACGAGCAGCGCAGACTTGGCGGAAAATTATTCTGATGTAAATAATAATTTGGAACCAGGCGATGTCGTTGCTTTGCTTGCTAACGGTCCGGTAAAAGGCATTAGCAAAGCAAGCAAGCGTAATAAATACATGGTTGGAATTATCTCTACCAACCCAGGCGTTACTTTGACGGATATTTCTGAATCAGACGGCAAAACTGATTTGGTTCATCCAAAACCTGTGGCATTGATCGGCCGTGTGCCAACGAAAATTTCCGATGAAAACGGGCCGATTCATGTTGGCGATTATGTCACAGCATCGGCAACAAAGCCGGGTTATGCAATGAAAGCAACAAAGCCGGGATTAGTGCCGCTCCAGCACCGACTGACGCCGCGACCGCTGCAAATTGATTTTACAGCCAAGCCTTATTTTGTTAAGGTATATTTAAGACCAAAGGTCGAATGTAAATCAAAAGGAAACAAAGATGTTTAAAAGAACAATAGCAACTGTCGCGTTAGCGGGCTCCATGTTAATCGCAGGGGTTTTGCCTGTTTTTGCAGCGCCGGCAGCTCCTTCTGCAGCTGTTCTCTCTTGCGTTTCGAGCGCTGTTAATGCCAGAGAAAGTGCATTAAGTGCAGGTTACGCAACGTTCGCGCAAGCAATGCAAGCTGCGTACAGCACTCGTTCACAAGCTTTGCA
>CAZLFS010000017.1:0-6483 GCA_964559005.1 uncultured Candidatus Saccharibacteria bacterium | reverse complement strand
GCAAGCGGCATGGACAGGCGGCAATTGGAATCAGGTTCGCACTGCTGTTAAGGCAGCGTGGGCAGCTTACAATTCCAGCAGAAAGAGCGCAGCCAGCGCCTGGAACCAAACCAGGAAATCCGCTTGGTCGCAGTTCGGCTCTGCTGCAAAGGCTTGTAAAGCTCCGGCTTCGGCAACAGATTCTTCAAATGCATCATCAGAATCCAGCGGACAATAAGTTAGTCCAATCTGAAAACAAAAAATCGCCTTTAGGGCGATTTTTTGTATGAATGCTCCCAGCGTCGGGAGCTTGTGCGAATCAGTTGGAACTGCGGCTACAAGAGGTGTCTTTTGTGGACTGTCAGCTGGCCGCCTTCGCTCCAGAAAATTCGTTTCACCAGGCGTCCTGAATCCCATTCGTAGCCGGTGGCGTGCTTTCCGAAATGGAACTGCACCCGGTTGCAGCGCCTGATTGCGGTGCCGTTCGTGTACGCTTTCTTGCATCGCGGCCTGAACATGAAGACCAGGACAGCGGCAAGAATAACCCACCATGGCGGCATCTCTCCTCCTCATATGCGTGGTGACGTGAATGCTACTCGAGAGGATAATATCATAAAAACCTTTTTATTTCAAGGTTTCTGGCGGGTTTGAAAGCTCTAAGTGATAGGGATTGTTATTGCTTGCGTTAAGGCCTTTGTAAATTAAAATGCCATTTAGCAAATATTTTTGTTTGGTCTGTAAACTATTTACGCCCGGTCCGGTGACAGGCAAGTCATAGTACCCAATCGGGCCGGTGGATTCATCCGAAAAAATTGCATAGCCGTCTTTTATCGCTAGCGCATAGCCTTCGACACGAACATTTTTGTTTACGAAGTTTTGCGCGTGGCGCGAAACAGTCCCAATTGTAAATGGCGCCGGCGCGGTTGCTAGCGGTATTTTGCTTGCAGGCGGCTGGCTAGTGTTTGCGGGAGGCGCGCTGATTTGCATTTGCCTGTTGCACCCAACCGCCAGCATCCCTGCAAAAAGAAATAATGTAATTTTTTTTGTTTGCATGCTGTATTCTGTCTTCTGTATTCTTTATTCTGCCTTCCTAATGTCCACGCCGTCCGGAATGCTTAACTGGTCATTGCCATTGCCTGGTTTCCCGGTAATGCCATATTGCCAAATGATTTTTTTGGTTTTTTTATCAATAACAATGACGCGGTGGTTTAAATCGTCATTGCAAAGGATATTGCCGTTTGGCAGTTCAATTGCAAGCGACGGCTGTTTTAGGTGCTTGTCGCCGATTTCGCCGCTAAATTGCCAGACCACATTTCCTTGCTTGTCTACCTCCACAAGCTGGCCGGGATTGCTGTAGTCTGCTACTAAAATATTTCCCGCTTGCGTTGGCTGCGGATCAGAAGGGTAGGCAACGGGCAGCGACATATTGAAAACCGGCTGCCATTTATCATCCAGCTCCACCAAGCTCGCACTAACTATGTTGCTGATGTAAGTATGCCCGTTTGTTAGCGGGGTGTCGCCGTTAGGCTTATTTAAATAACCCGGCGCATTGTCGCAAACGCCGGTTACTCCATACTGGTGGACAATGTGCTTGTCCGGAGCAATTTCAATCACTCGGCAGTTTTTTATGTCCGCAACAATTATATTTCCGTTAGCAAGCATGTAAGCATCGTCCGGCGTGTTCAAATAACCATCATCACTGCCCGGCTGTCCCGGATGGCCATAGCTCCAGGTGACTTGTTTTGTTTTGTAATCAATAATTTCGATTTGATGGTATTCTTCCAGGTTCACGATTATTGCTTTGCCGCCATCAATAAAAAAGGCATCATCTGCGCCCAGCCCGCGATGCGGCAAATCAAAATGGTATTCCCAAACAATTTTTTTATCCGGAGTTACTTCGACAATGCGGTTATTGCCGCGGTCTGCAATCAGCACATCGTATCCGCCCAAAGCAGAAGTATCTTTCGGCTGGTTCTTTACGTCTTCATCGCTTATTGAAACAGATTCCGGAACGCTGGCGTCTTCGTCAGCATCAACGCTATCACTTTGATTTTGCCCGTTTGCTGCTTGCTTCATTGCTTCAGTATTTTCCTGCACAGCATGTTTAACTGGCGCGCCTCTGCGCAAATAAAATCCGGTAACTACCATTAAAAGCAGAAGAACAGTAATCAAAAGCCATCTAAAATGTTTGTTGCGGCGAAGCTTCATTTATTAATTATAGCATTTGCGGGCAAAAAGCACTTGTGAATCTGAACTAAAAAATCTCCCGAATGCCAGGAGATTTTGTTAGATGCCTAGTGGTCTTTACTGCAGCAGGTGCATCTCCTCTGCACAATCTTTTGCAGGCCAATCAGGATTAGAATAATTGGCCAAATAATTGCAGTCAATTTCGCGCCGATCACATTAAAGGCATTTAGCAAAAATAGTAAGCCTAAAAGTATGATGAACACAGGCACCACGGTGTGGTGTGGGCAGCGGCAAGCTGATCCCATTTGATTCATTTGTTGATCCATATTTTTGTTTCTTATTAATTGCTTTCTGGCAATATTATAGCAAATCGCGCGTCCTGATGCGAACGCGCGATTTAGTGCCTCTTTAGTGCCACCGAGAGTTGCGTTAACGGCGGAAAACTTCGTAGCCTGGGGCAAGCTGCCGGATCTGATCGTCAGTGGGGTTCTTGAGCTGAAACAGCTCGAAGTAACGCGTCTGAAAATCATGGTGCAGGCCGCTGTCAGCGAGCAACTTCTTGAGATCCGGACCGCTGCTCTGGCTACCGCCATGCTCGGGGTTTCCGGTGCAGAGCTTGTATGAGCCGTCCTCGAGCTTGGCGATCTTGAGCGTGACATCTGGAGTGCCGTTCCATATCGTCCACTTCTCGAGATTAATCACTTCGTTACCAGCGACAACAATGCAACTCTCCGAGTTTGGCATAGTTCCTCCTGGTGTTTGCAGCGCCTTACAGCCGTTAATCATAGCACGTTTTGTTTACAAAATAATAGTGGTCGCCAGAATAGCGCATTCTTCCGCTGCGATCGCTATTAGTGTATAATGCAGGCATAATTATTAGTTTTTATTTTATGAAAAAAATATTGGCAGTGATAGTGGGTTTGGTTTTTGTCTACATCGGCTATGTTTACGCCACGCACGCGGCGGGAAATTTGCCGCATTATTTTTTGGGCTATCAAGCCGGATCTAGCCACGTCCACACCAAGCACAGCATTGCAGCTTTCGTAGTGGCTGTAGCGCTCTTTATTTATGCCTGGTTTGCGGGCGGCCCAAAGCAAACTACGACTACTTACTAAAATATAAAACAAGAAAGCTGATAACCCCGGCTGCCAGACAGTAAATGGCAAAAGGGGTTAATTTATTTGTGTGGAAATATTTAACCAAAAATTTTACTGCAAAATAAGCTGCGGCAGCAGCACAAATTGCGCCAATAATCGCCGGACCGATTAGCGCATGGTTTTGCGGCTGAAAGAGGTCGGGTAATTGCAGTACAGCGGCGGCGCCAATAATCGGCGTTGCTAAAAGAAAGCTAAAGCGCAGAGCATCTTCGTGCGAAAGCCCAACCAGTAGGCTGCCAGCCATTGTCGAGCCGGAGCGGGACAAGCCCGGGATCAGCGCCAAAATTTGCACGACGCCAACTTTAAAAGCTTGCGGCCAGTTTAATTTTGCAATGCGCTGGTCTGATGTGTTTTCGTCATTGTTTTCTGGCGCGCGCCTGCGCAAAATTTCCGCGCCGTAAAGCATCAATCCGTTAACTGCCAAAAATCCCGCGGCAATCAGTGGCGATGCAAACAAAGCTTGGATTTTTTCTTTGAAAAGCAGGCCAAGAAAACCCGCTGGAATCGTGCCGGTAACAAGCAGCCAGCCAAGTTTGGCATAATGGTCGCTTTCGCGGATTTGCCTTTGTGCAAGTGACCTGCCCATGCCTTTTAAAATGTTTAACCAGTCTTTCCAGAAAAACAAAAACAATACCGTGGCTGTTGCCAGATGCGTCGCAACCAGAAAAGTCAAAAAAAACGGGTCGTTTTGGTTGATGTTCCAGCCGAAAAGTTTTGGCAGGGTAACGCTGTGGCCTAAACTGGAAATCGGAAACAATTCGGAAATGCCTTGGAGCAAGCCAAGAATTGCTGCTTGAAAGTAAGTAATCATAAATGCGTTTTAGAATGATCCGGTTTTTACTTCGCCGTCGCGCTTATAGTTTGCAACGATTACGCCTTTAGGTGAAGTTTTTGATTCAGTTAGTGTAAACGCCGCAGGAATAGTGCCTTCGCCAAACAGACGCTTGCCGCTGCCAAGTGTGACCGGAAAAATTTTTAGCCAGAGCTCGTCTACTAAATCGTTTTTCAAAAGCGTTTGGATAAAATTGCTGCTGCCGTGCACTTGCAGGTCAGGACCCTTTTCAGCTTTTAGTTTTTTTATTTCAGCGACAACATCCCCCTGTAGCAGCACCGAATTTTTCCAAGTTAGCTCAATTGGTTGGTGCGAAGCAACATATTTCTTTGCATTGTTTAGCGATGCGGCACCCGGATTTGTTTTTTCGTCTTGGTGCGGCCAGTATGAAGCAAAAATGTCATAAGTTTTTCTGCCAAGCAATAGATCGAAGGGTTTGCCCATTTGCTCGCCCATGGCTTGGCCTAAAAATTCATCAAAATAGGGGAAAGTCCAGCCGCCATATTTAAAGCCGCCGGAGGTATCTTCCTCTGGTCCGCCCGGCGCTTGCATCACCCCATCAAGCGAAACGAATGTTAGTAAAATTATTTTTCTCATGGTTTTTTGTTAATTTACTGTAGCATAAATTTTTAAATCGTGGTGTTAAATGTGCCGAATTTTATTGCCCAGCCAAAAAACCTTTCAATTTCTCCAGCTGCTGCGTAAAGCCGTGCTCCATGCCTTGTATAGCCATTTGCGCTGCAGGACCGATTTTATTCACTGCTGCGGTGAGATTCAATTTGGTTTTGCCGTTCTCTTCTGTAAAAGTAAGTTCTGTTACGGTTTCAATTTGCGTTGTTTCTTCCATTCCTTCGGTCCATGCTTTTGCGGCATAGACAAGGTGTGATTTCGGTTCAAGGACAGTGAATTCGCCAAGCATTGGCCATTTCGTTCCTTTATACGGCCCCATTGCTTCGCCCGCTTCCATAACAATGTAAATCTTTCCGCCAACGCGCAGATCCACTTCGCATTCCGGGATAATTACGTCATTTGGCCCCCACCATTGCGCGAGCATCTTCGGATCTGTCCAAGCCTGCCAAACCAAGTCTATCGGCGCGTCATAAACGCGCTCAAATTTCACTTCTTTAATCGCCATTTATTTGCCTTTCGTTTTATTAATTTTACCCAGTATGAATTTTTGCGAACGGCTTAACTGCTTGTCTTTGCGGTGGACACAGCCCAGCCAGCAGCAGGGGCGGCGCATACCTTCTTTAAGTTCTGTTATCGTTCTTTTAATGTGCTCCGTTCTTTTTTCAGGAGTTTTAACAAATTCAATCCAACAGAGCCACTCGTTACGGGCGAGCGGCGTAATATCTTCCCATAAAGCCAGCGCCGCTTTGTCCGCGGTAAGCGCTTTCTTTAAATCCGTTGGCACTTTGTGCACCACGCCGCTGGAAATTTTAATCATACAATTATTTTATCAAAGTTAAACTAAAAGAGCGATCCTCGCGAATCGCTCCCTAGTGTTCGGCCTGACTTACTCAACAGTTGCCTGTTTGAGCAAGTCTCCCAAATCAAGGAGCGATAGTGCGATCTCCTTGATCTGCTCTTCGGTGACCCAGCCTTCTGCGATCTGGCAGGGTCCAAAGGTCCGCCTGGTCAGTTCGTACAACAAACTGGGCCAGGCCTGGTCCTTACGAGAGTCGTTAAGAAAAACCGACTCTCGCTGCATGCTCTCAACGAACCTTTCGGCGTAGCCGAGATATTCGTCGGGGTTGCAGTCCTCACCGAAGTAGCAATGAAGAGGGTCGTGTTGGGTGTAGACACTCAACACAAGCTCTCCGGCTTGGCCAGTCCTGGAGATGAACTCCGCGACTGCCGCTTGGGGGCTGTAGGCCATGCTGCCTCCTGGTCGGGGTGTGTGGTCGCGCTGTTCGGGAATAATTTGTTTGTGCCAACCATTCCCACTCACCCTTGCTTTGGTGGAAGCATTCTATAATAGTCCTCTGAAAAATTGTAGCCAACTGCTTATGCTACTATATTATTCGATTTGGAGCAAGCTCTTCAGCTAATCCAATAAGAATCCCTTCGGGGCCGCGGATGTAGCAAAGCCGATACGAGTTTTCGTATTGAACCTCGTCGCCAACGAGTTGCGCGCCGCACTTGCGAAGCCTGGCGAGCGTATCATCGATGTCCTCCACGGTGAACATAGCGCGTAGGTAGCCGAAAGCGTTCACCGGGGCGTTCCGGTGGTCGGCGACTACAGCCGGGGTGAGAAAATGCGAAAGCTCAAGCCGGCTGTGGCCGTCTGGGGTTACCATCATGGCTATTTCGACGCGCTGGTCGCAC
>CAZLFS010000016.1:0-9503 GCA_964559005.1 uncultured Candidatus Saccharibacteria bacterium | reverse complement strand
CCTTGAAATGGAAGGCGTCTTAAAAAGCTGGGCAGTACCGAAAGGTCCGTCGTTGAACCCGGACGACAAGCGCCTAGCAATGATGGTTGAGGACCACCCTTTTGATTACCGCGACTTTGAAGGCACTATCCCGGAAGGAAATTACGGCGCAGGTACAGTGATGGTTTGGGATACGGGCACATATTATTCCATAGAAAGCAATGATCCGAAAGAAAGTGAAAAGGCGCTGTTGCGCGGTTTGCATAAAGGCCATATCACTTTTGTTCTGGATGGCGAGAAATTAAAAGGCGAGTTTGCGCTGATAAAAATCAAGAATCAGCGCAGCGCGAAAGATAATGCCTGGCTGCTGGTAAAGGCAGATGACGAATACGCTGCTAAGAAAGATGTCACCAAAGACGGCCGCTCTGCGGCATCAGGAAAATCTTTGGATGAAATTGCGCACACCAAACGCACCTGGGGATCAAACAAGAAAGCTGCAACGATAAAATCCGCAAAACGCGTAAAAAAAAACTTCAAAATAAATCTTGATGATGCGCAAAAAGCAAAATTCCCGCACCAAATCAAGCCAATGCTTGCCAAGCTTGGGGACAAGCCTTTTGATGACCCAAATTGGCTTTTCGAAATAAAATGGGACGGTTTCCGCGCGATTGCCGAAATAGAAAAAGGAAAAATCAGTTTGTATTCGCGCAATTTTCTTTCTTTCAACGAAATGTTTGCGCAAATCGTGCAGGCGTTAAAATTTTTTGGCCATGATGCGGTTTTGGACGGCGAAGTTGTTGTGCTAGATAAGAACGGCAAGCCGCAATTTCAATTGTTGCAAAATTTTACCAACAGCGGCGGCGGCCAGCTCACTTATATGGTTTTTGATATTTTGTATTTGGATGGCCATGATTTAACCTCTTTGCCACTCGCACGCCGTAAAGAAATCTTAAAAGAAGTTTTGCCGGAATCAAATTTTATAAAATATAGCGCGCATATCCGCGAGCGCGGCAAAGATTTTTTCCAATTGATCGCGCAACAAAATATGGAAGGGATTTTTGCCAAAGATGCGCGCAGCCCATACCGCGCTGGCAGGCGCTCTTCAGAATGGCTGAAAATTAAAACCCACATGCGCCAGGAAGCGGTAATTGCCGGGTATACCGAGCCGCGCGGCAGCAGGAAAGAATTAGGCGCGTTGATTCTTGGGTTATATGATGACCAGGGACAATTGCAGTATATTGGCCACACCGGCGGCGGTTTGAACCAGAAAAATTTGCAGCAACTTAAAAAGTTGATTGCGCCCTATAAAATTGATAAATCTCCTTTTGCGCAAAAGTTTCGCACTAACGCGCCGGCAACATGGGTCAAGCCAAAATTTGTTTGCGAAGTGCAGTTTCAGGAATGGACTGATGCCGGGACAATGCGCCAGCCAATATTCCTGGGCTTGCGGCCGGACAAAGATCCGCGCGAGGCCCGCCGCGAATTTGCGGTTCCAAAAGAAAAAGCGCAAAATGAAAACAAGCAAGCACCTCTAGATGTGTCCGAAAACGAAATGGCAAAATCCAAAGAAACAATTTTAAAAATCGGCAAAACGAACGTGCCAGTAACGAATTTGGATAAAGTTTTCTGGCTGAAAGAAAAGTATACCAAAGGCGACCTGATAAATTATTATCGCGAAGCGGCGCCGTTTATTTTGACGTATCTTAAAGACCGTCCGGAGTCATTGAACCGCTACCCCAACGGCATTAAAGGAAAAAGCTTTTTTCAGAAAGATGTTGACCATCAATTTCCCGCTTGGATCAAAACAAAGGAAATTTTTTCCGAATCAAACGGCAAAAATATTAACTATATGCTTTGCCAGGATGAAGCAACGCTCGTGTACATGGCTAATCTAGGCTGCATTGAAATCAACCCTTGGAATTCGCGCATTCAAAAATTAGATTATCCGGATTTTTTTGTAATTGATTTAGACCCGGGCGAAAATTCGTTTAACCAGGTTATTGAGGTTGCGCAAACGGTGCACAAAGTTTTAGATCAGTTGGAAATTGAAGGTTATTGTAAAACTTCGGGCGCAACCGGTTTGCACGTTTATGTGCCGCTAGGCGCAAAGTATGCTTATGACCAAGCAAAACAATTTGCGGAAATCATTGCGCATTTAGTGCACGAACAAATTCCTGCGATCACCAGCATTGAGCGCGCAACGCAAAAGCGCAAAAAGAAAATTTATTTGGATTTTTTGCAGAACCGCAAAGGACAAACGCTAGCTGCGCCGTACAGCGTCCGCCCGCGTGACGCCGCGCCAGTTTCTACGCCGCTGGAATGGAAAGAAGTTAAAAAAGGGCTTGATCCGCGCGATTTCACGATTAAAAATATTTTTAAGCGCCTGGATAAAAAAGGCGATTTGTGGCAGCCAGTGCTTGGCAAAGGCGTTGACATAAAAAAAGTATTGAAGAAAATCGGCGCGACTGATTGACAAAAATTATGTTTGCTATGCTTCGCACATGAAAATTTTTGTTGGCACATCTGGCTGGCAATATCGCCACTGGTATTTGCGCTTTTATCCGCAGACAATTACTAAAAAGGAGTGGCTGCCATATTTCATGCAGCATTTTGACACGGTGGAACTGAACACCAGTTTTTATCATTTGCCAAAAAAAGAATATTTGCAGCGTTGGCACGAAACTGCTGCGGCAAATAACGAGAAATTTATTTTTGCTGTAAAGCTCTACCGGCTGTTCACGCATTTTCGCAAGCTGAAATTAAAACCCGAAGACCAAGAGCTGCTAAAAATATTTTTTGGCCACGTTGACGCGCTAAAAAATAGTATCGGCCCAATTTGCATCCAGTGCCCGCCAAGCTTGAAATGTGATTTAACTGTGCTTAAGCAATTTATAAAAGATCTAAAAAATGCTTTGCCAAAAAGAAAAGCAAAACCATTAATTGCAATTGAGTTCCGCAACAAAACCTGGTTTAAGCCAGATGTTTACAAAATTTTGAAAAAGGAAAATATATCCTTTGTCATTTCCGATTCGCCGCGCTGGCCAACCGATATCGTAAAAACCGCAGACTGGCTTTATGTACGTTTTCACGGCAAGCCATTTTTATTTGCCTCAAAATATTCCGATCAAGCCTTGCGTGAATGGCTTAAAAAATTAAAAGCTTTGAAGACGAAAAAGCTTTATGTTTATTTTAATAATGATGGCAACGCGCACGCCGTTGAAAATGCTTTATTTTTAAAAAAGCTCGCCAAAAATAAATAGAGCAAATTGTTTATTTTGCTTCTTTTCAAAAGATTGGTTTTTCCTTATCTTTGATGTTGAAAGCCGAATTTCAGGACTTTGTGGCCTTGACTTTTGGTTAAAAATTCAGTAATATACGTGGTCAAGCTGCTGAATGGTCAGCGGCCTGGCGTGTATTCACTTTCAGCATGAAGGGGGAGTTCAATGAAAGCGAAGAGTTTTCGTGCGGTGGCTGGGGTCGTGCTGATTTTCAGCGCAACGGTGTTCAGCGCTGCGTGCGGTAAAGAGCACGGCAGCAGTATCACCGGACTCACGCCAGGTACCATTCCACCGAAGCAGGACAGCGTCGCTTCGTGGAAGTATGTCGGTTTCCTGCAGGACAACTGCTACACTGCCAGCAACGCTGCTGGCGGCGGCAATCGCCTTGCAATCAGCTGTGATGTCCCGGCAAGCGGTACTGGCCCGGAGCTGGAGATCTACGACATGGGCAGCAGTGCCCTGGTTCGCAAGATCCCGCTCGGCAACGGCGACAACAAAACGCGCCGTTTCGCCAGCGATCTGACCGGACAGTACTGGATGGTGCAGGACAGCGACTCGTCGTTTGCGCTGCATCGCGCCAGCGACTGGTCAACGGTCTTTTCCACCACCAGCACCAAGATCAAAAGCTGCGGGCTAACCGCAGCGCAGGTCGCAGACAGCGCGCATGTCGAAGTTGGCACCGGCTGTTCAGAGTTGCTGTTTTTCACCAACGGCCAAGTGAGTGGCACGATGCCATTCGCCGACAACCCGTCTTACGGCATCGAGGCAATCCGGCGTTCCCCGAATGGTTTCTGGGACCTGGTTACCCGCTCCAATGGCTGCTTTGCAGTTGTTTCAGTGGCGAGTGGCCAGAAGCTGGAAGACAGCTGCCTGGGTCCGGCAACACGGGACCGCAATTTCGGCCGCGCAGCAATCAAGGACGCTGCCTGGTGGACGAACAGCAGCGGCACGTTGTACGTTGCCCTGGGGTCGCGCGACTCCACGGTGACAATGTTGACCGTCGTGCCAGCACAGGCTGCGCCTGTGCTTAACGACAGTACTGCTCGGCAAATCAAAATGCCGAATGCAGTAATGCGCCTAGCGCCAGTCAGCAACGGCGTGGTCGTTGGCATGGGCAGCCGCAGCGTATCGCTGCTCGACCCAACCACTGGCAACAAGGTCACTGACCTCCAAGGCCAGTTTGACCCTGAAGTCGGTTTGCCGGTGGACAGCCAGGGACGCCTGTTTATCTGCTACCAGAAAGCCGGCGGATGCAACATCAACGCGCTTAGTAAGTAAGTCGGCCCGGCGCAGCGCAACAAATCACACGAACTTCGCTCAAACGATCGCTCCTCGCCTCACGGTGGGGAGCTTTTGTTTTTGCGCAGATCGCCGCCGCCTTTTGTGTCATGCGCGCGTTGACTCCAGCGTAATTTTTTAGTAGAATAAATAGCAATTAATTAGCAACTATGAATCAGAATTTCATTACTAAAGAAAAGACCTTTTTCAGTAAATGGGCGAGTTTGGTTGTTTTAAGCTTGGCTTTGGCAATCATTATCATAGACACAACGTTGCTTAACGTTTCGCTTGGCACACTGATTCGCGAATTGCATACGACTATTTTAAGTCTGCAATGGGTAATCACTGCGTATGCTTTGATGCTTGCAGCGCTGACCATTACCGGCGGCCGCCTTGGCGATTTGTTTGGCCGCAAAAAAATGTTTATGCTTGGCGCTTTCATTTTTGCGGTCGGATCTTTTATTGCTTCGATAAGCAATAACATTCCAACATTGCTTGCTGGCGAATCCTTTATTGAAGGCATTGGCGCTGCAATGATGATGCCTGCTACTGCATCCTTGCTGGTTTCAACATATCGAGGCAGGGACCGCGCGCTGGCGTTTGGCGTTTGGGGCGGCATTGCTGCTGCAGCATCTGCAATTGGCCCTTTGCTGGGCGGATATTTAACAACACATTTTTCTTGGCGCTGGGGTTTCCGCATTAATGTCGGCGTAGTTGCGCTGTTGTTGCTTGGCTCTTTCTTAATAAAAGAATCTCGCGATGAAGTTGAAAAGCCTAATTTGGATATTTTCGGCGTGATACTTTCCGCGCTCGGCCTTGCCAGCGTTGTTTTCGGCATAATCGAATCCTCAACTTACGGCTGGTGGAATGCGAAAGACACCTTTACGGCTTTTGGCCATGCGATTAATTTTGGCAGCATTTCCGTTACGCCGTTTGCAATTATCCTTGGCCTGATTTTACTTAGCGCATTTTTGCTTTGGGAAATTCATGTTGAAGAAAAAGGCGATACGCCGCTCGTTTCACTTGGCATTTTCAAAAATAGGCAATTTAGTTCTGGCGCAGTTACAACCATGGTTTTGAGCCTTGGCCAGGCTGGCACATTTTTTGCCTTACCGATCTTTGTCCAGGCCGTGCTTGGCTACGACGCTTTTAAAACAGGGCTGACATTCTTGCCAATGTCTATCGCTTTGTTGATTATGGCACCTGTTGCTGCAAATCTTAGCCATAGGATTACGCCGAAGTACTTGATTCAAGCCGGATTTTTAATAGATGTTATTGCCGCCTTTGTTATCCGCGCAAGTTTGCATGTTGATGCAACCGGAACGTCTCTTATTCCCGGTTTAGCGTTGTACGGCTTAGGCATGGGCTTAGTTATGGCGCCAATCAGCAATTTAACGCTTTCTGCGGTGCCTGTGGATCAAGCCGGCGAAGCTTCGGGTGTAAATAATACTTTAAGGCAAGTTGGCCAATCTTTTGGATCCGCAGTGATCGGCGCAATTGTTTTAACTGCTTTAGTTACAAATTTACAAAGTGGAATTACTGGCAGCGCAGTTATTCCAGAACAAGTTAAGCCAGCCATTTCTCAAGCTGTAGCAAAACAAAGCTCTGGATTAGAATTCGGCACTGCAGATATTGTGCAAAATCAAGGCCCGATTGCTGATGAAATGCATCGCATAGTTAAACAAGCAACAGCTGATGCGAACCGCACCTCTTATTTGTACGGCGCATTTTTGATCGCATTTGGATTCCTAGTTTCATTTGGTTTGCCAAAAACTGATCCGGCTGCGGTTCCAGCAGAGGCATCTGCTGATACAGGAGCTGGTACTGCCGGCGAAGAAGAGGTGCTGCCCGTTCCGCAACCGCCGAGGTAACACCGCGCAACAACGAGGGTGCCCCTCGGATGGCACCCTCGGATAGGACCCTGATACGGCCCTTAATTACTTAGGTACTTAGTATTTCTGTTATAATTTGGTTATGGCATACATGAAGGTAATCGCCGGACCAATGTTTTCCGGTAAAACAGAAGAATTGATTCGCTTGCTGCGCCGTTCAGAAATTGCCGGCAAGAAAATTTTGGTATTGAAGCCGAAAATCGACACCAGAACTGACAATGAAATTGCTTCCAGGCATCAGCCAGACCTTTCGGTTTTGGAATTCCATCGCTTGCATACTTATCCGGCGCACCCGGTCAGCAATGCAGAAGAAGCCTGGAAATTGGTGCGCGCACATCAGCCGAACGTCATTGGCATAGACGAAGCGCATTTTTTTGAAGCTTGGATATATGATTTTGTCAGTGATTTGCTGCACAAAAGCTCTGATTCAGAACTTTCAGTTTTTGTTGCCGGCTTGGATTTAGATGCTTGGCGCAAGCCATTTGGCATGATGCCGCAGCTAATGGCAATTGCGGATGAAGTGCAAAAAGAAACGGCAATTTGTTTTGTTTGCAAAAAACGTCCGGGAATTTTCACCCAAAAGCTTAGCGAGTCAGAACGCCAAGTTGAAGTGGGCGATTTTGAAATTTATGAGGCGCGCTGCCGTCTTTGCCATAGCCTGCCGGGAGCGGGAAATACCAATAAACGCCTAGAATTTTAATAAAAATACCAGTACTTGCTTTTTACGTCAGGCCAGGAAAGCCTAATTCTTCTGCTGGACCTTCCAAAATATCCATGAATTTTGGAATTGTAACATGCAGCTTTTTCCTGACTTTTTCTTTTCCGGAATTAAATTCAGCAAGCGTGCGGCGGAATATTTTCAAATAAGCTTCAGCCGATGCTTCTGCGGAAAAATTCGCTTCCACCCATTTTCTACAATCGGCGCGGTTGATTGCATCAACCTTGTCCATTGCAGCTACCATGCTGTCAATATCATTGACGATATAGCCTGTAACGCTATCCTTAATCAATTCTGGAATTGAACCGCGTTTGTAAGCAATAACCGGCGTGCCCATTGCCATTGACTCAACCATGACCAAGCCAAACGGCTCATCCCAGAGCACTGGATTTAAGAAGGCCTTTGCATTGCCAACCAATTCATTTTTCATTTTCACATCTGCAGGGCCAAAATATTTAATTTGTTTGCCATCGACATGTGGCTTAATTTCTTGCTCAAAATATTCCTCTGAACCAGGCTTAAATTTGTCGACTGAACCGGCAAAATAAAATTTTGCGCCGGCTTTTTTCACTGCTGCGATTGCTTCATGCAAGCCTTTTACTGGGTCAATTCTGCCGATCCAGGTAAAATAATCTCCTTTAGGGGCAGCATTGAAAATGTATTTTTTCATATCCGTGCCATTGTAAGCATAGCCATCGGACATGAATTGCTTTGGCAAAACCGTTTCTATTGCACTTTTGCTGATCGTCACAGCTTTAACCTTTGGCCCGTAGTATCCTAAATAGTATGCATCCATCCAAGTGAAGCGGTCATATGGCCATGGGCTATGCAAAGTCATCACGTATGGTTTTTTTAATTTTACAAGGTAAGGCAATAATATTAAATCTGTTTGTGATGACATGTGCACGTGAACAATATCGAAGTTTCCTTTTTCATAAAGCTTGAATGCTTGATCATAATGCACTAGCGGCCCGAGCGCGCCATGCCAGGGGACTTGCATATCATAAAGGCCTTTTTCGAAAACATATTCTAATTTTGCAGAAGTTTCAGAATCTTTAGTTGCAAATAGCGTCACGTCGTGACCCTTTTTAACTAAAGGTTCAATGATATTGTGTATGACCACCTCTGTGCCTCCGTATCCCTTTGGCGGGATAGAAATCCAGGGTGGTGCGATTTGTAATATTTTCATATTTATAGTCTAATAAATGCCGGAACTGCTGTGAATGGACGTTTGAAACAATTTAAAACTCTTGTTAATCACAAGAGTTTTGTTCAAATAATCCTCAAAATTTGCACTATTTTGCAATTTCTTACGAATTTAATGAGCGTATTTCGGTTAATATTGATGCAGCCGACCAAGCTTGCTTTTTGCACGCCTTACCCTTATCCGAAGAGTATTCGGAATAATTGTTATTTTCATAAACAAATAATTCAATTGGTGTTTGAAAATGTTCGATGGCGGCAAGCATCGCTTTGCGCACTTGGCGCGCTTCAATTGCAAAGCCGAAATTTTCCAGCCCTTCTGCGATCATGCCGTTGTCATGCGGCCAAATCGAGCCGTTATGGTAGCTGTTTGCGGCAAAGTTGCGCGATTTAGTGCTTAGCGTGCGCACGCCTGCTTGCGGGACGAATAAATCTTCAGCTATCAAGCGTTTTGCAACCATTGGCACGTATTCAATATTCAGGATTGAATCAAGCATATAATCCTGGGAGCGGTTCATTGATGACCAGAGCACGTGGCCCATGCAAGAGCGCACAGACATCAGCGCTTTGCCAGCGCCATCAATTGCCGCGGCAATAAAAATGCCATCTGCATCTTGCTGGACGAATTTTTGGTTGAACATTTGCTTCAATTCAACCGCTTTTTGGTGCAAATAGTTGGAAAGCTTAAAATCTTCGCGCGCAAAATGCGCTGACCAAAGCTTTAGCGCAAGGTAAGTGTATGCTTGCACTTCAGCGGGAGCAATTGGAAAAGCAATTGCGCTGCCATCTTCATGAAAAAGCGATTCTTCGCTGTCCATCCAGTTTTGCGTTTTCAAACCGCCGAATTTTCGTTCCGCAGGCAGCGCGTAATCAACAAAGCCATCGCCGTTGCTGTCTCCGTACAATTGGATCCATTGCAAGCCAGCGTTGACGCTTGGCAAAATGTCGCGCAAAAATTCGCCGTCCCCGGAAGCCTGGTAGTAGCGATAATAGGCGATCAACAAAAGCGAAGTGCTGTCAACGCTGTCATAATTGCGCATGATGTTGTCCGGGTACAAATACCATGGCGCCGGAATGTCGCGCGTAACTCTTTCATGGTTTGTTGGACGGTATTCATGGATGCATTTGCCCGGCTGTTCGCCGCTTTCAATATTA
>CAZLFS010000015.1:0-9921 GCA_964559005.1 uncultured Candidatus Saccharibacteria bacterium | reverse complement strand
ACTGCTGCCTCCCGTAGGAGTCTGGGCCGTGTCGCAGTCCCAGTGTGGCGGATCATCCTCTCGGACCCGCTACCCGTCATAGCCTTGGTAAGCCATTACCTTGCCAACTAGCTGATGGGACACAGGCCTCACTTTAAGCGTCTTGCGACTTTAATCTTGCGATCACATTGAGAATTACACCACCTTTCGGTGGGATATGCTCAACTTAAAGAAAGTTCCTATGTATTACTCACCCGTTCGCCGTGGGTCTAAACCCACTCGACTTGCATGTCTTAAGCACGCCGCCAGCGTTCATCCTGAGCCAGGATCAAACTCTTCGATAAACGCAAGTACTAAGTACAAAGTACCTGAAGTACTATACGGTTTCAGAAGTTGTAATTGTATACTGTCGCCGTTTGCTGTGTGGCAGTCGCAGGGACAATTAACAATCTGGCAAAAGTTTTTTACACCGTAGTTAAGAAACTTTTAAAACTTATTCCAATTTAATGGAAGTTTAAATCTCATTGGATATTTCTTGGTCGGGAGACCAAGATACTCGCCTCGCACCAAATGCGAAGCGGTAGACGTAACATTTCTATCACTATTCAGTTGCGAAAGAACTTATTCAAAGCTTCAAGTGAACAAAAAACACGCAAAGAACTTTTGTGTGTCTTTACATCCTAACCCGAATTTGCGAATTATTTACGTGCGGTTTTGCTCCTTGATAATATTTAACTTCAAATAGCATGGGTATTGTATCGGTTTTGGCATGCGATGTCAAGCTGGCTGGCATAAGCTTTTGGTTGGCTTTATCCCTAGCTTTTCCCCCGAATTCCCACAGAAAAGGGCTGTTTTCTTAAGAAAACAGGGTCCTGGGCAATTTCTGCCAGGACCCTTGTTCGTTGTTGCTGGAGCTTGCTAGACCCCGCTGCCTGCCATTGCGCGCTCATACGCGTACACGAACTCGTTACAATACTGCGGATACGGACCGTGCTGCTCGGACCAGTAACTCGCGGCGAGCTCGCGTGCTTTCAGCCGAAGCTCGACATCTTTCCCGACCGGAACGATGTCTTCGACGAGCAGCTCTGCAATCTGCTCGGCACTGGTGCTTTCGGTGGAATGCAAACGGTTGACCTCCCATGCGAGTGTGTAGGGTACGTCGAGAGCTGCGGCGTACGCAGCTCCAATCGGGTTATCTTCGACAAGCGTGTCGTCCGGAATCGTCGCGTGCTTCGCCGCAGCGTAATTGCCGTAGCGGCCAATCGCAGCCAGGCCAAGCGCGCACGCGTATACGGCGGTGCTGGTACTGGCTTGCTTATGGCTTCGAAGCCAAAAGCCATGATGCTCGATGGTATCAGGATGCTTCAGCCCGTTCAGGATGTGCCGAGCAAGCCGCTCGCGCTGGGCTGGCGTGCCATACTGCAACAACGTATTCATTGTCATCCTCCGTTCCGAAGTGGGCGAACTTTTTACATTTTGAACTTTTGCCAGAAAAAATGCAAATAAAAAAATCGCTCCAGCTGAAGCGATTTTTAAGTCTTTATTATTTCCCAAGCACAACTTTTATATCTTCTACCTGCCCGCTGGCTGCCTGGCTGAACTTCGCGTTTGCAAATTGGGTTGTACGCTTTAAATTAAATAGCGCGCTTGGCGATTTATAACTGACTGTGTTGCCTGTTTGTGCAGCAGTGGCATTCATTGCCTGGCAAGAAACAGCATGCCAGCCCCTTAGCATATCGCAATATTTCTTGGCTAAACCGGTAATGCCGGTAGCATTTGAAACAGTGGCAGTTTGACCGCTAATATCAGGCGATTTCAAAGTGCTCACCAAATACAACACCATGTCATCCGGAATAGTATCTTGGTTCTGAACCTTTGCCCTGATGCCAATAGAATTCAAATAAGCTACCACGGCCTGGCTTTGGCTTTGAGCGGAGTTTTTTACGAAGAGCGTGTCATCCGTAACAACCGGAAAAGTGCCGCTGGTATTTTGGTCTACGCTCGCTTGTTTTAAATTCTGGTTAAGCAAATTCACCAAAACAGTTTTAACATCGGTAGGCGCATTAGCCACGCCAAGCTTGAAATTGCCGGAGCTTTGCTGCGGCGCGACAATTTGCGCTTGCTTATCTAAAGTGATGTTGCCGTTTTCTTTGCTGGCAAACTTTGAAGCATAAAAAGTAAGCGCAAAAAGTACCAAGAAAAGCACAATAAGCACGGAGCCGAGCAACCGGACAGTGCTGTTTGCCCACTTTCTGCGCGCGCCGTGCTCGTGCTTAGCCGGTTTCTTCAGATCGAATGAAAAGCCAGCTGGCGCCAAAAAATCAGCATCCTTTTTAGCAACAGGACGCGGCTCAATATCTTCAATTGGCACAATCAACTGATCGTGTTTGGATTTTGGCTCGACAATTGCGTCAGTATCTTTTTTTGATTCTTCGGATACTGGCTTTGGCTTGCGCACAGATTTTCGTTTTGGTTTTTTAACTTCCTCTGTAGAAGCTTCGGCAGCAGCGCGCTCTTCGGCTTCAGCAGGTTCAGTTGATTTTTTCTTTCTTGGCACTTGTTTTGTTTATTATTTGCTTAATACTTGTTTAGAAATAATTTTATCAATCATGCCATACTTCTTTGCTTCTTCTGCGCTCATGAAATAATCGCGGTCTGTGTCTTGTTCGATTTTCTTTACTGGCTGGCCAGTGTGCTTGCTCAAAATTTCATTAACTACATTCTTGATGCGCAGCATTTCTTTTGCCTGGATTTCAACATCTTTTTGCTGGCCTTCTACGCCGCCCATGACTTGGTGGATCAGGATGCGGGAATTTGGCAGGCTATAGCGCTTGCCCTTGGTGCCGGCTGCCAATAAAACTGCGGCAGCAGAAGCTGCCTGGCCAATACAAATAGTAGCAACGTCGCATTTCATGTATTGCATCGTGTCATAAAGAGCAAGTGCTGCTGTTACAGACCCGCCAGGAGAATTAACATAAATCTTAATGTCTTCTTTCGGGTTTTCGGCTTCCAAAAACAGAAGTTGCGCGATTAATGTGTTTGCAACATGGTCATCAATCGGCTCACCTAAAAATATTATACGATCTTTTAGCAATCTTGAATAGATGTCAAAAGCTCGCTCGCCCATTGGCGACTTTTCAATAACCATTGGGATCAGTGGCATAGTAGTAAATCTTAATAATTAGGGCTATTCTTCGCTTTGAACTGGCTCGGCTGCGGGCTCTTCGGCAGTTGCCACAGGTTCGCTGTCAGCTGCTTCAACCTTTTCAGCTTCGTCGACGACTTCGCTGTCGCCTTTTTCAACTTCGCCTTCTGGGGTGATTTTTTCACCGTTAATATCTATTTTCCAGCCGGTAAGGCGCGCGGCCAAACGAACGTTTTGTCCGGCTTTGCCGATTGCCAGGGAAAGCTGATCTTCAAGCACGCCGACTTTTGCGGATTTTTCTTCCATATCCAGCTGGACATTCAAAATTTTTGCCGGAGATAAGGCGTTGGCAATAAATTTAACCGGGTTTTCATCCCACTCTATAATATCGATTTTTTCGCCGCCGATTTCAGCCATTACTGTTTGGACGCGAGTGCCGCGCTGGCCAACACAGGCGCCGATCGGGTCAATGCCTTCCTGGTTGGAAAAAACAGCAATCTTTGTGCGCGAGCCGGCTTCGCGCGCAATTGCTTTGACTTCAACAGTGCCGTTGTAAATTTCCGGGACTTCCAATTCAAACAATTTGCGGACCATGTCCGGATGCGAGCGGGACAAAGTGATTTTTGGGCCCTTTGCTGCTGGCTCAACATGGAGAACCAAAACTTTGAGGCGTTGATTAACTTGGTAGTGCTCGCCGCGAATTTGCTCGGACGGGAAAAGCACGCCAGTGGCTTTGCCAAGATCAACCAAAACCGTGTCGCCTTCAATGCGCTGAACTGTGCCGTTAACCAAAGTTCTTTCTTTGCCTTTATATTCTGAAAACATTACATTGCGCTCTGCCTCGCGCAATTTTTGGATAATCACTTGCTTTGCAGTTTGGGCGGCAATGCGGCCGAAAGAGGTGCCTTCAGATGGAGTGATTTCGGTTTTAATCTCATCGCCTACTTTATATTTGGAGTTGATTTCTTTGGCATCTTCCACGGAAATTTCTTTTTGCGGATCCAAAACTTCTTCGCCGACAACTGTTTTGACGTCAAAAACTTTTGTGGCAAGATTTTCCGGATCAAATTCAACAACAATATTTTGATCCTTTTTGCCATAATCTTTGCGGAATGCCGCTGCTAAAGACGCCTCGATCATTGAAATAATTTCTTCTCGAGGGATGCCTTTTTCTTCTTCAATTTGCTCTAGTGCTTGTTCAAACGCTTCGTTCATAATGTTAGTCATTTGCAATTTTTTTCTGCTTCTGGGAACAGGACTCGCAGAAAAAAATTCAAATGCCTTCTTATAACTATTTAATTGTTAGGTGTTTACCTGGGCTATAAAAAAACTGAAGTATAAACTTCAGTAAATATCTTCTATAGCATCTGTACATATTCTAATCCTTTGCACCTTTTTGTCAAATGGATCCAAATGCACGGAAACGACATCAATGTGCAGTTCGAAATCAGAAAAATGTTTAAAGAGCGCAAGGAAAAATTGCACGCACCTGACAATGCGCTGGCGCTTGTAAAAAGTTAGCGCTTCTGCCGGCTCGCCGAAAACGGCATTGGTGCGGGTTTTCACCTCCACAAAATGCAAATGATTATTTTTCAGGGCAATGAAGTCGATCTCACCGAGCCTGCGCCCGCGCGGGTTGTAAAAATTTCGGATCAAGATTTTGAAATCGTGTTTTTCGTAAAGCTTCACCGCATGTTCTTCGCCAAGCGTGCCAATAGTTTGTTTCGTTTCTGACATGCGCAGATCTTAACATATCGGCATTAAAAAAAGGTTAAGGCTGTGGATTTGCTTTTTACAATTTAGGTGTACAATATCAGTAGAGTTTCCGGAGGGATTATGCGCCACCACGCACTAACATTCACGGAGTTCAGGAAAGTTTTCAGCGGCAGGCTTGGAAAGCTTCAGAGTTTCGCCGAAGACGAACTCAAAGCTTTACATGTTCTGTTCCCGCCGGAGATGTTCCCGGCGGACCGCTTTCCTGACATCGGCCTGGAATTTGCCACCACGGTCGAGTTCGCGCTTGAACACCACACACTGGAGGAAACACTCTATCGCATCCAAAATTATCTTCGCGACCTGATCCTGGCAAACAACGCCGGGCAGATCCGGCTAAGAACGGAAGCAACACTGAACAAGGCAACGACGTTCTTCGCTGACCTCTGCGTTGCGAATTACAGTCGTGCGCAAACGCCGAATACGCGCGCAAGGCTGAAGATCGCGTAATCAGCCTGGTTCATGTCCGAAAGTGCATAGAAACAAAAGAACAAAAGCCCCGACCGTAAGGTCGGGGCGTTCGTTTTAAATATTCATATATTTTTGCCTCAATTTTTCGCGTTCATAGGCATTATGCTCTGCCCGATAATTTTTAAACCATAAACGGACAATAAATCCGAACCAAATAGCTCCTATTAGATAAACCAGCAGCACTAAAAAGTGCATTGAAAGATACTGAACCAACTCATAGCGCAAACCAGTCCAAAGCAAGGAGAGAATACCAATGGTCAAAGCAAGGTCAGTTAAGCGGTGCACAAACTTTTTTTGCACCGGATGACTGACAAAATAAGTAAGCAGCATCAAGAGAATGCCAATGGCAATGAGAATGACTGAAATATTTAAGAAGTAATGGTCAGATCGGCTGAACCCTGGAATAGTCGGGCCAAAGAGATATTGAGTAGAAAGTAATTTGCTAAGCATATCATTTAATAAAATTTAAAGCGTAGTGAAAGTTGTCTGCAGGCATTTGTTCCTGAAAACGGAAGCCGGCTTGGGCCAGCATATCATTCATATCGTGTTCAGAAATGCGGTCATTAATATTCGGACCGAAAGGCAATGACTCTTTTTTCCATTCAATGACAATAACTTTGCCGTTAGTTTTCAAGACGCGATAAGTTTCCCTTAAAACATTTTTGCGCAGCTTACTTAAGTGCAGAATGCCGGCGAGAATTACAGCGTCACAGGAATTTTCTTTTATTGGCACACCGGGCTTTTCCATGTCGTGGCGAATGGTGTAGATATTTTTTAAACCCTCGTGCTTGGCAGCGGAAATTGTTGCTTCTAGCGCTTCGGGCTTAATGTCCACTGCATAAACCTGGCCGTTGTCGCCAACTATTTTTGCTGCGGCGACTGGATAAAAACCATTGCCGCAGCCAAAGTCTGCGACTATGCCGCCGCGATTTATGCCGGCGTAAGCCAAAATATGGCTCGGGTCCAAAAACCTTAATTTTGAAATTAAATTAAACATTTTGTTTTACAAAGGAATTATCGCACAAAAAATTTTAAACTTCAATTTCTCTGGAGATTTTTTCTATTTTTGTTGCTCGGCCATCTTCAATTTCAGCATAAACTGCATTGACTATTACCGGATTAGACTCCTCGATTTCATAAACAAATTTGCCTTGCAAAAAAATTCCCAACGAATTTTCGATTGGCACGCCGAGCACGGAATTCTTTGCGCCGATCATGCCGACATCAGAAACAAAGGCTGTGCCCTGTGGCAAAATTTGCCAATCTGCGGTTGGCACATGCGTATGCGTGCCGTAAACCATTGCCGCGCGGCCGTCTGCATAAAAGCCAAATGCGCGTTTCTCGCTGGTGGCTTCGGAATGAAAATCAACAAGCACAATGTCTTCCGGCCTCTTTTCGTTAGAGATGATCTGATCGAACTCAAAGAACGGATTGGCAATTGGCGTAGGAAATTGTTTTTCGAAAAAGACTTGCGCATTCAGGTTCACAATCAGATAGCCTTGACCGTCTTTTTCAATGCGCACAAAACCTTTGCCGGGATAACTCTGGCCATAGTTGGCGGGACGGATCAGGTTTGGAAAAGTTTCAAATGCTTCGCGCGTCAATTCGCCTTTATCAAAAACGTGATTGCCGGAAGTGAAAGCATCGATACCAAGATTATCCAGCTCGCGCATGCTTTTTACGGTAACACCCTTGCCGTGCGCAAGATTTTCAACATTTGCGACAACAAAATCTGGCTGATACTCCTTGCGCAGTTCCGGTACGATTTTTATTAGCGCTTTACGGCCAGGCTTGCCTACCGCATCGCCAAAAAATAAAACTTTTTTCATATAATTACGCTTAGGCGCCTAGCGTGCATACTCGATAACGCGTGTTTCGCGGATAACGTTAACTTTGATTTCTCCTGGGTACTTTAATTCGTTTTCAAAACGGCTGGCAATGTCGCGGGCGAGCTTTTGCGCGCCATAATCATCAATTTTTTCCGGTTTTACGAAAACGCGAATTTCACGTCCGGCCTGAATGGCATAAGTCTTCTCCACTCCCTCATAGGAATTGGCAATGTTTTCCAAGTCTTCCAAACGTTTGACGTAATTTTCGTAAGTATCTTTGCGCGCACCTGGGCGTGCACCAGAAATATTGTCGGCAGCGTCAATAATTGCGGCTTCAATTGAAATGTATTCGGTGTCGCCATGGTGCGAAGTGATCGCGTTAATAATCTTTTCATTAAGATTGAATTTTTCCGCAATCTTTTTGCCGATTTCAACGTGCGTGCCTTCCATGTCCTGGTCCAGCGCCTTGCCAATGTCGTGCAAAAGCGCGCCCTGCTTTGCAATCATAATATCAGCACCCAATTCCTCTGCAATCAACGCGGAAAGCTTTGCCATTTCTATAGAGTGGCGCAAAATGTTTTGGCCATAGGAGGTTCTAAAGCGCAAACGGCCGATAAGCTGGATCAGTTTTGGCGGGAAAGATGTAATACCAAGCTCATAAACCGCTTCTTCGCCGGCTTGCTTGATCATTTCGCCGACTTCTTGCTTGGATTTTTCATATGCTTCTTCAATGCGCGCCGGGTGAATGCGGCCATCGACAAGCAGTTTTTCCAAGGTTAATTTTGCAATTTGGCGGCGAATGGAATTAAACCCTGAAATAACCACTGTGTCCGGAGAATCATCAATCAAGATTTCCACGCCCATCATTTGTTCGAACGAACGGATATTGCGGCCTTCTTTGCCAATGATACGGCCCTTCATTTCTTCACTTGGAATATGCACAATCGTCGTTGTTGTTTCTGCGGTCACTTCCGAAGCGCAGCGCTCAATTGCATGCGCAACTATTTCGCGCGCTTTTTTATCCGCATCTTCGCGGGCATTAGCCAGGATTTTGCGCGTTAAAGTAAACATTTCTTCACGCACATTTTTTTCAGTTGTTTCGAGCAATAATTTTTTAGCATCATCGCGGGTCATGCCGGCAATTTCCTCAAGTTTGGCAATCTGCTTTTGCTTGAATTCGCGCATTTCCTCTTGAAGCTTTTTCGTTTCTTCGTTGCGCTTTTCCAGGTCGGATTTGGCCTGGTCTAATGCGCGGGATTTTGCGTCCAAATCCGCTTCTTTCTTTTCGATGCGCTGCTCAAAACGGATAATTTGCTGGCGCACTTCGTCTTCCTGCCTTTTTACTGCTTCGGTCATTTCCAAAGCTTTGGTTTTTGCTTCAAGCAAAATCTCTTTTTCTTTTGCTTTCGCCTCTTCTACAATTTTTTGCGCGCGCGTTTCGGCAGAACCGATTTTTTGCGCAGTCAAATATTTACGCAAAAGAAAACCGACAGCAAAAGCAACTACTGCGGTTATTCCACTTATAATTAATGATGACATAGCCTTACTTTCTATTCTAAATAGAGCAAGGCCTTTACGGTTTTTGGGTAAGCCAAAAGACTTTCGTTTTTTCGACAGGCACGACTTGCGGTGCGAAAAGGTTTAAAAAGTAAGAAAGAATTAGGTTTAAACTCATACGGTTCCGTAAAAGCTTCTCTATCCGATTAAATACTGATTAAATATTCATTAAAATCAATCTAGCCTATTTAGGGGTAAATGTCAAAGCTTGCAATTTTGGCGGTTTTGTGGTATTTTTGAATGTTCACTTTGACAACCCGGACCTGGAGGGTCTATGAGTTACGAGAATGATCAGGATGACTATGACGAGGATGACAACACCAATTGGCCGCAACATGTTTCTGTGGCTGGCCTGACGGTGATCCTCGTTGTCCTATTTTTCCTCGGCTTTTGCCGGCCGAAGAAGGCGCACGCGCAGATCATCCGCGTCCAGAAGCAGGACGAAAGCCTGTTCACGGTGCAGCGGGTCGCGTCGACGATCTCGCTCGGCGTGCTGCAAATGCCGGAACTGGCTGACCCGAACGCCAATGACCAATGGCGTTTCGGCATCACTCCGCAGATTCGCGCCACGGCAGAACTGGTTTTCCACGACGAATACTCGGTTGGCGTGGCAGCGACATTCGCGCAGGTGCCGATCGTACACGTGCCGGGTTATTACTACGGGCGTTCTTACCCGTACACGCCCGGCGGCCAGTGCTACTACTGCTTCGGCGATCCGCACGGCAACTACATGCAGATTCTGGGGCTGCTGCGTTCTGGCCAAGCAAACCGCGTTGGCGGGCTGTACTGGGTCAACGAGGGCTGGGCTGGGCTGGCGCTCACGAATCTGTACGCGAAGAGCGTTGGCCAGGATTACCAGAGTTCCCAGAACGGCTACGGTGGAGTGGACGCGAACCTCACCTTCGGCCTGACCGAAGGACCAGGGTTCTCCTTTGGCAACGGGTTCGCCCTGGAAATCACCTACGATGAAGGTGCAACTATCTATTCCCAGCCAGCGCTGATCATCAGCAACGATCAGTGGCACTGGCACTGGGCAACACACGTCGGCATTCGCTGGAACGTCAGAAGGTATGGCGATCCTTAAGCGCTTCACCATACTGCAGCAATTCTCGTTTACCAAAAAGCCGCTGTTCTTCCAAGAACAGCGGCTTTTTGATATTATGAATG
>CAZLFS010000014.1:0-10643 GCA_964559005.1 uncultured Candidatus Saccharibacteria bacterium | reverse complement strand
TCAGATCGCTCCGGTTTGGCGTGCAGAAAATACGCAAAAAGGCAGATACCGCGAATTTTACCAATGCGACATTGATATTGTCGGCGCTCCGGTCGGCATTGCGGATGCGGAATGCATTGCGATGGTTGAACAAATTTTGCTGGAGTTTGGCATCAAAAAATTCAAAGTTAAAGTTAACAACCGAAAAATTTTAAATGCGATAATGATGACTGCAGGCGTGCCCGCGGAAAAAATAATTGATGGCATCCGCGCCATCGACAAAATTGAAAAACTTGGCGCAAAAGCAGTTGCTGAAGAATTACAGCAAAAGCTTGGCATGAAATTAAACGAAGCGGAAGGTTTGATCCGCCTTGCTTCAACTAAAGTTCCGGATATCGGCACGCTGAAGACTTTTATGAGCAAATATATTTTGCGCCAGCCGCAAGGGCAGGAAGGCTTCGCGGAATTGAATCAGATTTTCACTGCGCTCAAGGAATTTGGCATTAAGAATGTAGAGATTGATTTATCTTTAGCGCGCGGACTCGATTATTACACCTCAACAATTTTTGAGACAGTCATCACGGAAAACACCGAATCGCGCCGTTTTGGTTCTGTTGCTGGCGGCGGCCGTTATGACAAGCTGATTAATTTGTTTACCGGCAAAGAAGTGCCTGCAGTCGGAATTTCGATTGGCATTGACCGCTTGTTTTCCGCGATGTCCGAATTGGGCCTGGTAGAAAAAATAGGTATTGTTGACGTGTTGGTATTGAACATGGACAAGCAATTAGAGCAGGATTATTTGCGCATTGTTTCGGAGCTGCGCGAAGCGGGAATTAACAGTGAAGTTTATTATGCCGCTGAAGATATGAAAAGGCAGTTTACTTATGCGGAAAAAAAATCCATTCTATTTGCGATTTTGTTCGGCGAAGACGAAAAAAAGAAAGATGCAGTGACTGTGCGCAATTTGCAAACGCGCAAACAAGCCGTAGTGAAGCGAAAAGACTTGCTCAAAGAATTGGCAAAGTTATTAAAAAATGATTAAATTTATTGCAAATCCCCGGTTGGAGCCGGGGATTTTTCATGGTATAATAATTTTGAATTAATTAAAAATGTATGCGTCCTGCAAATCCCAGTTTGGACCTTGCAGATTTCGAAAAACTGGGCAAAAAAGCAAAATTAAAAGTTCTAGTTCAATTCGCTGCACTCGCGCCCTCAAGCCACAACACTCAACCGTGGCTTTTTAGATTAGGCGAGGACTCTATAGCAGTCCTTCTAAATGAAAAACGTGTTTTGCCGGTTTCAGATCCAACCGGTAGGCAAGCGTATATCAGCATTGGCACTGCCATTCAGAATTTGCTTACAGCTGCGGATTATTTTGGTTATGAACATCAGCTGCAAATCAATGACCGCCCTGCAGAAAATCTTGCTGCCGTAATTTCTTTGCGCGAGGGAAAGCCAAAGCCGCAAGCGAAAACTTTGGCGCAGGCAATATTGACCAGGCACAATAACCGCTTCCCATACGACAAGCGCACGCCGGAAAATAGCTTGTTAGAGCTACTCGGCGGCTTTTCAAACGAATTTGTCAGCGTGCACATCATTTCTGACCAAGCGCGGAAAAAAGAGATTTCAGAAATTGTCGGCAATGCTTTGGAAGAGGCTTTGAATGACAAGCAGTTTCGTTTTGAACTTTCGCATTGGATAAAAAGCGCCAGCAATAAGCATGCTGACGGCATGACCGGGGACAATCTTGCGATGCCTGCGGTTGTTGCTGCAATTTTCCCGACAATTTTAAGAAATTTTAAAGTCGGCCGCTTTCAAAAGGCAATGGAATCAAAAGCATTGCGCAGTACTTCCGTATTTATAATTTTAACCGCTGAAAATGATAATAAAATTTCTTGGATAAATTCCGGAATGGTGCTGGAAAAGATTGCGCTTGCTTGCGAGGAGCAGTCAGCCAAAACGGCAATGCTTGCTGCTGCAATCGAAATCGCCGACTATCATAAAGAGCTGCAAAGGGTTTTAGACACCAAGAGCAGGCCAGAGGTTTTTATGCGTTTGGGCTTCACCGGAAAAACGCCGAAACAGGCGCCGCGCCTTTCTATTGAACAGGTAATACTGGAATAATATGCTTGATTACAAAAAATTTCCGGATTTTGCCGGGCATGAAAAAGTTTTGGAAATTGATGATGCTGAAAGCGGCTTAAGCGGCTTTATCGCCATTCACAGCACAAAGCTTGGCCCGGCATTAGGCGGCACCAGGATCCATAATTATGCTTCTAAAGAAGCTGCGTTGCGCGACGCGCTGCGCTTGTCGCATGCAATGACCAATAAATGCGCAATCGCAAAACTGCCGTACGGCGGGGGAAAAGGTGTGATCATTTTAGATCCTAAAAGGAAGAATCAGAAATTATTGGATAGTTATGCAGAGCACGTAAAAATTTTAAAGGGAAAGTTTTATACCGGAGAAGATGTCGGCCTAAGCGAAGCCGATGTTCAGGAAATGTTAAAGGTCTGCGATTATTTTATAGGGCGCACTGGTCAGGCAGGGGACCCTTCGGCTTATGCCGCTTTAAGCGTTTTTTACTGCATCCAAGTTGCGATGAAATTCGTTTATGGTTCGGAATCGCTAAAAGGACGCACTGTCGCAATTAAGGGTTTGGGCAAGACCGGTTCAGAATTGCTGCGATTGGTATCCGCGGAAGGGGCGAAAGCTATTGTAGCTGACAATAACGTGGAGATTATCGAAAATGTTCGCGCTGCTTATCCTGACGCGCAGATCGTTCCTGCTGAAGAAATAATCAGCCAGCAAGCGGACATATATGCGCCATGCGCTCTGGGCGATGAATTTAACCTTAAAACTGCCGGCCTTTTGAAAACTAAAATTATTTGCGGCACAGCTAATAACCAGTTGGAAACTCCGGAGATAGGCACGGTTTTGTTCGAAAAAGGTATTGTTTATATTCCTGATTATGTTGCCAATGCAGGCGGATTGATTAATGTAGCTGATGAGCTGGAAGCGGGCGGATATAACAAAGCGCGGGTTTTGCAAAGGATCGGCAACATAAAACAAACATGCGCTTTGATCATTGAGGAATCTGCGAAGTTAAAGCAAGCAACTAATTTCGTGGCCGATTCTTTGGCAGAGAATTTTATACGCGAGAAATTAATTTCCGAGCCAAATGTCCAACATGAATAATCTAGATAGTAAAAAAATTCTTGAAATGTATGCGCGTGAAAATTCGCGCAGCTGGAAGCAAATTCAGGATGGCCTAATGCTGAAGCTTTTTAGAAAAGCGTCAGAATCTGTTTCCGCGTATAAAAAGTTTTTAAAAGATAATCGCATTCACGTGAAAGTAAATTCCGCAGATGAGATTTATTCTTCTGTGCCGGCAATAAATAAGCAAAATTATTTTCATAAAAATAATTTTCGCGAGTTGGCCGAAAACCGCTATTTTGAAAAGAGCGCGTCGGTTATTACCTCGACATCTGGATCTACCGGAAAACCGACTTATTTTCCGCGCACTGATTTTATTGATTGGCAATATTCGGTGCTCGCCGAATTCTTTATTAAAAATGGCAAACCCGGTTCAACTCTTTTAATTAATTGTTTTGGCATGGGTGTTTGGATCGGCGGAGTCATTACCTATCAGGCTTTTTATGATGCTGGCCTGCGCGGGAACCCTATTTCAATAATTACTCCCGGAATAAAAAAGGAAGAAATTTTTAGTGCGTTAAAGCAATTGGCTCCTCAATATGACAATGTCATTTTGTCCGGATACCCTCCTTTTATAAAAGATATAATTGATGAGGCTCCGGATGCGGGAGTTGATTGGAATAAATTTAACGCCAGAGTGTTGTTTGCGGCGGAAAGTTTTAGCGAGGAGTTTCGTGACTATATCTGCAAAAAGGCAAAAATAAAAAATCCGCTCACAGATACTTTGAATATCTATGGCAGCGCAGAACTCGGGGCAATGGCTTTTGAAACCCCAACCGCTATTTTCATCCGCAGGCTGGCATTAAAACACCAGCAGGTTTATGACAGCATATTTGACCATCATAAACTGCCAACATTTGCCCAATATAATCCGCTATTTGTAATTTTTAGCGCACGCAACGGCGAAGTTTTAATTTCTGCGGATAATGTTTTTCCGATGGTAAATTATAAGATCGGTGATAGCGGCGGGGTTTATACTTTTGATCAAATCACGGATAAATTCAGCAAATTTGGCATAAATCTCGAAGCAGAGGCGAAAAAAGCGGGAATCGCTTTGACTCGAATGCCTTTTGTTTATGTTTATGAACGTTCTGATTTTACAGTAAGCTTTTACGGAGCAAATATTTTTCCCCAGCATATTAAGCACGCTTTATATCATAAAAATGCCAGCTCGAAAGTGACCGGCAAATTTACCATGGAAGTTAAACGCGATAAAAAACACGATGAAATGCTGGAGATAAATATCGAAATGGCCAAAGGGGTTAAGCCAACCGCAGAGGTGCGCAAAAAATTAACGGCGGAAATAATAAAGCATCTTGTGCAGTTAAACTCCGAGTATGAAAATAATTATAAATTGATGCCAAAGCGCACTGTGCCAAAATTGCGCCTGTGGCAGCACGGGCATCAAAAATACTTCGCTCCAGGGATAAAACAAAAATGGAAAATATAAAAAAAATTATTTCCAGAAATCAGCAGTTTGAAAGTAAACCGGTCTTTTTCGATTTAAACAAGCGTTCTGACTTAAAGAATTTTACCGAACTGCTCAAGAAAAATAAAGCAATTGTTGTGGTTGACCAATTTAAGGACCAGCTTAAGGAACTTTTTGGCATTAATAATCCGCCGATCGTTTATACCCCAGAATACGCTTCCAAATTCGAACTTCATTATAAGCAGATGATCAGCAAAAAGCCGGAACACTTATATGGCAAATGGGTTTATTTTCCTTGGACAGCATCAATTGTCCATATTTTGGATGAAGATGATTTTCACAAAGTCCGCACGGCAAGAAACAGGAATTTGATAACGGAACAAGAACAAAATAAATTTTACAATGCGACAATCGGTTTGGCCGGCTTAAGCGTCGGGAACAGCGTAATTATGGCAATTGTTTTGCAAGGCGGAGGCAGAAACTTGCACTTGGCTGATTTTGATGAGCTTTCACTTGCTAATCTTAACCGCATCCGCGGGTCGGTAACGGAGCTCGGGTTGAAAAAGTATGAGCTTACTTTGCGCCAAATTTATATGCTTAATCCTTATGCACGAATCAAGGTTTTTACCGATGGATTGAACAAGAAAAACGCCGCGCAATTTTTTAAAGGCCTCGACATTGTTATTGACGAAATAGATAATATTGCGGTCAAGCTGTTGATCAGGCAGGAAGCAAAAAAACGCCGTTTGCCTGTAGTAATGGCGGCTGACGACGGCGATAATGGTGTTGTCGACGTTGAGCGGTATGATTTGAACCCAAAAACTAAATTTTTTCATGGACGCCTTGGCAATGTGACTTATGAACAGCTGTCGCAGCTGAAACATTTTGAAATTGGGCGCACCATTACCAAGCATATCGGTCCGGAAAATATTCCTCCGGCGCTGGTCGATTCATTGTTGGCAATGGGCAAAACGATTGTCTCTTGGCCGCAGCTTGGCGGCGCAGCAACATTAAACGGCGCAGCAGTCGCTTATTGCGTGCGCAGGATTTTAAACGGGCAAAGCGTTATAAAAAACAGGGCGATTGTTTCTTTGGATGAAACACTATCAGGAAATTACAATTCCAAACAGCAGCGCAAAGCGCGCGCCGCGGCAAGTAAAAAATTGAAAGAGATATTTGGCTTATGAGCAATGCTAATTTATTAATTGCAGGAATAGCGGTAATAGCCAATCTGATTTTAGGCTCCGTGGTTTATTTGGAGAATCAGAAAAGCATAACTGCAAAATTATTTTTTTTGTTCACGGTTTCTGATGCGCTTTGGAGCATCTTCAATTATTTATCGTATAATTTTTCTGATCCGGCCGTTTCATTATGGCTGGTGCGTTCAGTAATGTTTTTTGCCGTACCTTTTGCAAACTTATTTTTCTTTTTAATGTATGTTTTCCCCGAGGAAAAAGCAAAGTATGCAAGATGGATGGACGTAATGGTTGCAACCGCGGCCCTGGCTATGATTTTGTCGCTGTCGCCTTATACTTTTTCGGGCATAATATTGTCCCCGGGATCAGCCCCACAGCCGGTAATCAGTTGGGGCATCATAGTTTTCTTTTTGGGCGCGATAGTCCCGATAGTTCTCGGACTGTTTACTTTGGTAAAGAAAAATTTGTCTGCCCGTTCGGAAAACCCCAAGCCGCTTAGGTTTTTGCTGGCTGGTGTCTTAATAATGTTTGCCTGTATTATTGTTTTTAATTTTATTTTTCCAATCAGTTTAAACGATACGAGGTTTATTTCTTTTGGCGCGCTGTTTACGTTTCCGTTTGTGATTTTTACTACTTATGCAATATTAAGGCACCACCTCCTGAATATCCGATTGGTTGCCAGCGAAGGGTTAATTGCTTTCATTTTGATCATAATGTCTTTGGATATTGTTACCGCCAGAACTATTTATGAAATTGTGACCAGAGTTTTTATTCTCGTGCTGCTTCTAATTTTGGGAATTTACTTTATTAAAAGCGTGCTTAACGAGGTGCGTCAGCGCGAGCAGCTTGAAAAGCTTTCGAAAGAACTGGAACTGGCAAATGCCCAACTAAAGCAGCTTGATGAAGCGAAGAACGAATTTTTGTCAGTTGCTTCGCATCAGCTGCGCACTCCGCTTACTGCAATCAAGGGTTATGTCTCAATGTTTATGGAAGGAGATTTTGGCCAGTTAAGCCCGGTGCAGCGCGAGAATTTGCAAATTATTTATGATTCCACCCAGCGCCTCACTGCTTTGATTGCGGATTTGCTGGATTTGTCGCGTATCGAATCCGGCCGGCTGGAATTTGATTTTGTTGCTGTAGACTTGTGCCAGGTTGTAGAAAGCGTTGTTACCGAGCTTAAGCCAAAAGCTGAAGCAAAAGGCATCTATTTATTCTTTGATAATATTAACCGCTCTTGCCCGGAAATTCGCGCTGACGCCGAAAAAATCAGGCAAGTTGTCATTAATCTTATTGATAACGCAATTAAATATACGCCTCAAGGCGGCGTCACAGCCCGTTTGATGAAAGTCGGCGAGAGGCTGCGCCTGTCTGTTAGCGACACTGGCATAGGCGTCCCCGAATCAGACAAAGCAAAATTGTTTGAAAAGTTTTTCCGGACCGAGGCCGCGACCAAAGTTACGCAGGAAGGCACTGGTTTGGGCATTTATGTTGTTAAGAAATTAGTTGAGGCGCACGGCGGCAAGATTTGGTTTGAAAGCGCCGGCCTTGGTAAAGGCACGGCATTTATTGTTGAACTGCCGATTCCTTCTGGCCAGATTAAAGAAGAAAAGATAAAGATTGCTTCAATGGACGCATTTTAGGCCGCGCCGCGTGCCTTAACCGCAATTTAATCTGGATGTGCTAGAAATGCTGTATGGCAAAAGCCATCAGCAAATCTGGCATTTTTAATTTGTCTTTGCTCGCATTTGTTTGCGGAGCATGGTTTGCAGTGCCGCATATGTGCAACAGCAATCAGTTTGCGGGACAGTTTGGCAGCAGGGTGATATTTAAGGCTGCAATAAACAGCGATCCAGTAAAGCAGAATTACAAGACCACTTTCGAAATTCGGCCGGAGGGGTATGCACAAAACGTGCAGGTTGTTTCTTTCAGAAACATTGATTATTTTTATGGCGAGGAAATTTATTTTATCGGCAAGCTGCGCGAACCAAAATCTTCTCCGGATTTTGATTATATTGATTATTTGCGTGCGAAAAATATTTACGCCCAAAGCGCTAGCCCAGAAATTTATATAATCGTGCAGCATAAAAATCTCATTTTTTACGCTTTACAATTAAAACATTGGTTGATCTCGAAATTCCAAATATTGTTTGATAAAGAGCAGGCAGGCTTGCTTATCGCATTGTTAACCGGCCAAAAAAACTTTATGTCTGATCAAGCTGTCGCCGGATTTAATTTAACTGGCACAGCGCACATGATTGCTGTTTCTGGTTATAAGCTGACTTTGCTGATGATCGCGATCGGTTCGCTTGCGGCTTATTTCGGCAGGAAAAGCACGCTTATTTTGGCAATTGCCACGGCATTTATTTATGCGGCGTTTGCCGGTTTTGAACCGGCAGTAATGCGCGCGCTGATTATGTCTGGAATATTTTTGCTTGCCCAAAAGTCCGGCAGAAAGTTTAATCTTTTAACTGCGCTGCTTCTGACAGCAGCAATCTTGGTCGCCGCTAATCCTTTAATTGTCCGTTATGACCTTGGTTTTATCCTTTCGTTCACTGGAATTATTGGCATTATTATTTTTGCGCCGCTGCTTAATGCTTTTTTGCAAAAAGTGCCCTCAAAGTTTGGCATAAAAGAAATATTTGTCAGCACGGCATCTGCGCAAATCGTTACCATGCCGATCATGGCATATTATTTTCATCAGTTCACGCCAGTTGCGCCAATAATCAATTTGTTGATTGTGCCGCTGCTTGCGCCAATTATCATTTCCGGATATTTTTGCGCGCTGCCGCTAGTCGGCAAAATCATCAGCTGGCCAGTAAAAATTGTGTTAAATTATTTTTTTGTTGTCACTCAAACAGCTTTGCGCTTGCCATTCAGTTTTTTTGCGGTAAACATTTCCGAGCGCACAATTTGCATAATTTACGCCCTGGAAATTTTGCTGTATTTTGGCATCAACAATTGGTTGAAAAGCAGAAAAGAAAATGTTAAAATTACAACACCATTAAAGGAGTAATATGAATTCAAAAGCAGTTTACGCAATCATTGCCGCGATAATCGTTGTAGCCGCGCTTTTTGGCATCAGAGCAATTATTTCCAATTCAAAGAACAGCTCTGACCAGAATCAAGTGACGGATCAAAGCAACCAAAACCAAAATACAATTCAAAGCTCATGCCCGACTCCAACCCAGGCGGACTTGGCTGCGCGATACAAACCGACAGTGGACATCGCCAACAAAACAGCAGTTCTGGAAACAAATTTCGGCACGATTAAAATCCAGCTTTATGATAAGGACGCGCCGAAAACCGTAGAAAATTTTGTGCGCTTAATTCAGAAAGGTTATTATAACGGCATCACTTTTCACCGCGTTGCGCATGATTTCGTAATTCAAGGCGGCGATCCGACAGGCACAGGCAGAGGCGGCCAAAGCATCTATGGCAAACCTTTTGAAGATGAACTTTACTGCGATACGCCATCATACCAGGCTGGTTATTTAAAAGGAGTGGTTGCCATGGCTAACTCCGGCCAAAATACCAATGGCTCCCAATTTTTCATTTTGCTCGCTGACCATTCAGATTTGCCGCACAATTACACAATTTTCGGCAAAGTGATTTCAGGGCAAGATGTTGTTGATAAAATTGGCGCTTTGCCGGTCACCCCGATATTTAACGCAGACGATGGCACGCCAAAATCCAAAGTAATTATTAATAAGGCAACGATACAATAATATGGAAAGAACATTAGTTTTACTTAAGCCAGATGCGGTAGACCGCGGTTTGGTAGGGGAAATATTGCAACGCTTTGAACGCGTTGGTTTGAAAATCGCTGGTATGAAAATGGTCCAAGCGCATGAAGAAATGGCTAAGCAGCACTATACTGAAGACCTTGCCCAAAGGCGCGGCGAGCATGTTAGGAAAATGATGATCGATATGCTTATGTCTGGCCCAATAGTCGCAGTTTGCTTGGAAGGGGTTGATGCTGTGGAGTTGGTGCGCAAAATGGTTGGCACAACGGAACCAAAAGCCGCAGCACCAGGCACAATCCGCGGTGATTATTCGCATGTTTCCTTTAAACATGCTGATGAAAAAAAGATTGGCATTAATAATCTCATCCACGCTTCAGGCAACACTGCTGAAGCCGAGCAGGAAATAAAAGTTTGGTTCACTGATGCGGAACTATACGACCACAGGCCGGGATATACCAAGCATACAATAGCCTATTAAAGATAGCCTGTTAGCCTGTCTGTCATTTTTTTCAAACGAGGCTGCACGCTTCGCTAAATCGTTTGAAAATAAATGCAGATAGTCTAACGGCTATCGTTTAATAAGTTTTTTGAGCCTGTTAAATACCCCGGTTTGATGTTCGTTTAGATAGTGCCGGATCTTCGACAAGGCATTTGATGTTTTTGCGTGATTGAGCCAGTCACTGGAAATGTTTACCGGCTTTTTGCTTTTAATGATTTCGACGACATCGCCGCTTTTTAAGAGGTGGTCAATTTTCACCATCTTTCCATTTACTTTTGCGCCCTGCATGAAATAACCCAAGTCGCTGTGCACTGAAAACGCAAAATCAATTGGCGTTGCCCCTTCTGGCAAATCTTTTACATCTCCCTTTGGCGTCAACACAAAAATTCTGTTTTGAAAGAAATCTATTTTAAGTGCCGTTAGAAATTCTTCGTTTTTTAGCTGTTCCTGCATTTGTTGCAAATCCTGCACCCAATCGAGGTTAACTTTAGCGAGGTTGTCTTCTTTGCCTGCCTGCTCATAATACCAATGTGCAGCAATACCTTTTTCCGCTTCATCGTGCATTTGCTCGGTGCGGATTTGT
>CAZLFS010000013.1:0-10837 GCA_964559005.1 uncultured Candidatus Saccharibacteria bacterium | reverse complement strand
CCCTGGTGCCCGGCATTTGCAGTAACATAGCGGTTCGAGAGCACTATCTTGCCTTCACTCAACCATTCTCGTATCGCAAAGCTGGCATCAAAGCGGTCAATCGCATACAAAATTGAACCAGCATAAGCGCCGAGCTGCCCATATTTGCCATTTAAATATTCTTCAATTGCGCCAGCGGATTTTTTTCCATATTGCGGGAAATCCGCAAGCATCACGGTATAACCCTCTTTTTCCAAAGTTTCCTTAAGCAAATTAAATTGGGTTGTTTTGCCTGACCCGTCTGTACCATCAATTACGATAAACTTGCCCTTGTGCTTTGCCCCTTTTCGAATGCCGAATTGCATATTATTGCTGTTGAATTTTTTCTATAACTTCGCTAAGTTTTTGCTGAAAATTTTCCAGCGTGCCGTTGTTTTCTATAATAAAATCCGCATGCTTTTCCAAGCCAGGAACATCTTTGTCTGAAGGACGGCCTTGTGCTTGCTTAAACTCCTCTAGATTCAATTTTAAATCATCCGCTTTTTCATGGCGCTGCTGCCCGCGGTCAAAGCGCTGTTCTAAGGAGGCCTTCAAAAAAATGAGTTTAAAATTCGGGATTTCCTTTAACGCCTGCACTTCGCCTTCCTTGCGGAATCCGTCCACTATCACCAGTTTGTCTGTTGAATCTTTTGCCGCATGCGCCAAAGCGTGCGCTAAGGCATCTTCGCCAAAAGTTGCGCGCAGCGCCTGGCCTAGCGCGCCTTCATTTTCCCGCGATTTTTCTAAATTTAAAACTTCAAGCAGCTGATCAAGCAAACCGGAAAAACGCAGCTGTTTTGCCCCGTACCTTTGCACCAAAAATGAAGCTGCTGTGCTTTTGCCAGCCAACATCTCGCCTGCAATTCCTAGCACTACTTTACTCATCTCGTCTCCTTGTAACCGCCGCTGGAGCCAAAACCTCCGCGCGAGTCGTCGCGAATTTGCGTAACTTCTTCCCACTGCACCTGATCTACTGGCAAAAACAGGCCTTGCGCAATGCGCTCGCCTTTTCTTACCTCAACATCGCGGCTAGAAAAATTATAAAGGTTCAATTTAATTTCATCTTCAGGACCGCAATAATCGCGGTCAACAATGCCAATGCCGTTGGAAACCATTAACCCTTTTTTAATTGGCAGCGATGAACGTGCGGCAATCAGCAAAAAATGCTTTTCCGGAGCTTGGATTACCAAACCGGTTTTTATCAAAACAACTTCGCCCGGCTTAATAACGCGATCTTCAGAAGCAGCAATATCAAAACCCGCGGATTCCCCGGTGGCATAATGCGGCAACCCGACTGTTTGATCAATTCTGGAAATCTTTGCTTTCATTTCGAATCCTCGTCAATCTCTCGATTATTCGTTTCTTTAAGTACTTCGTTCTGATGCTTTTCTTCGTCTTTAAGAGCGCGCTCCTCATTTCTGCGAATTTCTTCAATCATTTTGCGTTGCGCTTCATTCGGTTCAGAAATTTCCGAATAACGCTGGCCTAAACGCATAAAAGCTTCATGGATCTGATGCCATTCCGGAGAGTTTAAAGTATTATTCATGCGATGCACCGCATAAAGTTCCGTATAGCGGTCAATAATTTGGTTTGGCAACGCACCCAGTTCCAAACCCATTTTTTTCAGATTTGATTCCAAATCATTTTTTTCTCCCTCCGGGCTTTTGCCCCCTTCGCCGATCATTTGCCAAAATTCTCCCATTTATTTTTTACAAAATTTTTATAATACTGGGAAGCTTGCGGTTTTGTTGCGCCAAAATACTTGCTTTTCAGCTTTTTGCCGCCATATGGATTTTCTGCAGCTGACGAAAGCGGCGTAAAGGACATTTGCGCGATTGGCATTTTGTAATAAAGAATAATTGGCAGGTTTGCAATGTTGTGCAATTCCAAAGTCATTTTTAATTTATTGCCCGGATCCAAATAGCCGGCCGTGGCATGAATGATCAAGCCAACGCGGCCAAGCGAGCTCTTCCCTTCCAAACGGCCAACCATGTCATCAGAAACGCCGATGGTTTCATAGGTAATGCCAAGCGCAAATTCACCAGGATGAATTACAAAAGGGCGTTTCGCACTAATAACGACCCGCTCCATCATTTCATCCAAAGGCTTTTTCAAGTCAATGGCAGTGTGCTCTGAATTTTTGAAAATTAAAAATTCCGCACCTAAATGCAGGTCCACGGAAGCTGGCTGAATACTGTCTGGAAACAACGGATCTATTGTAATTTTTCCGTTTTTTAGGTGCTTTTTTATATCTCGATCAGATAAAATCATTGCTATTTTGCTTGGTTAATTTCTAAGATATTGTAGCAAAATTTATTGCCTTTGGCGATCTGCCAAGCTTATGCTAAAATCAACCCAGTAAACCCACCCAAACTGAACGGAGGCAACATGGAAGCTACGAACCTGGCCGCGCAAAGCGGCCGCGCAGCCGAAGCTACTGCTCCGTTCGGGAGCATCATCGCCGTTTGGAAATCGATTCAACTCGCTTTCCCGCAGGTTGTCCGCTGGGGAATCTTCGCGAGAACCGGCATCAGAGAACAAAATGATCTCCAGCACGTCGCGTCAGTGACCTGGCTTGCCAGGCACTTCTGTCTGCTCTGCCGGCAACTCGCTTACCCGCGCTACATCCTCGACGAAACGCTGGTGCTTGGCGCATTCATCATCCACGAGGACGGCGAGCGCCTGCGGCAAAGAGATGTCTGCTTTCCGCACAAGAGCGACGAGAAAGACCTCGAGGAGTACCTCGCCGCAGTCGAAGAGTGGAAGGCATTTCCCGCCACAGTACAAAACAACTACAAGCGGGAATTCCTGCTGCAGTTCGCGCACCGCATTCCAGAGTGCTTCCCGGCAGATGCACGCAGGATCATGGAGGAGCTCTGGGAAACGCGCAGGAATGAAGTGCTCGCGTTCAGGTCAATCGAGGTCTGGGACTATCTCCTGTACGCGATCGAACATGTCCAGCAAGACAACGGCGAAATCCGCAAGGTTTTCCGCGATCTGTTCGAAATCTGTGAGGATCTTGCCAAAGAGTTTCCGCTTTTTGCCAAGATCGTCTGGACGCCGGAAAACCGCGCTTGGTTCCAGGAGCGCGCCGCGGAGTGTCCGCCTGGCCCACAGGCGTAACAGAAGTTCAGAAACGAAATTCGTAGCAAAAGCAAAGAAGCCTCGACGCGAGTCGAGGCTTCTTCTGTATTCTAAACCTAGATTCTAACTTTAATTCCCGGACCCATTGTTGAATTCATGGTAACACCAACAATATATTGTTTCTTAACCGAATTCGGTTTTACAGCCTGGACTGCTTCAATAAAAGTGCGGAAATTTTGAGCCAATTTTTCTGAATCAAAATTTGTTTTGCCGACAATCTGATGAATGTTGCCGGATTCATCGTTCTTGAAATCAATTTTACCAGCAGAAATTTCGCGGATGACCTGGCCGATGTTTTCCGTAACTGTGCCGGTCTTTGGATTTGGCATTAAGCCGCGCTGACCAAGAATTTTGGCAATTGGCGCCATGCTTTTCATTAATGCCGGTTCAGCAACGGCAACATCAAAATCTGTTTTCTCTGTTTCTTTAATGCGCTTGATCAAATCTTCGCCGCCAACCAATGCTGCGCCTGCTTCTTTTGCTTCTTTCTCTTTCGCTTCAGTGACAAAAGCCGCGACTTTCTTGCTTTTACCAGTGCCGTTCGGCAAAGTTGTGCCGCCGCGCACGCTTTGATCGGTTTTTTTCGGGTCAATGCCTAAACGCACATGCACTTCTATTGAACCGATAAACTTTGTGTTTGCGGTTTTTTTTGCTAACTCAATAGCCTCTTCGACAGAATAAATTTTGGCGCTGTCGACTGCTTCATTATTTGCCTTTTGGCGTTTGGAAATTTTTGGCATTCTCGTCCTTTCGACTTAGTGGTAGTGCCGGTTTTGTATTTTTTTTGCTTCGGGAAACAGGACTCGCAGAAAAAAATCAAAACCTCCCACGTAAATTAATTAATTAATTAATTATTCAATTATTCAATTACATCTACACCCATGGAGCGGGCAGTGCCGGCAACAATTTTCTCTGCTGCTGCCAGGTCATTAGCATTCAAGTCCGGCATTTTGCGTTCAGCAATTTCGCGGACCTGCTTGCGGGTGATTTTGCCGACTTTGTTCTTCAGCGGATTTGCCGAACCTTTAGGCAAGCCAATCGCTCGCATGATCAAAATGGATGCCGGCGGGGTTTTTAAAATAAAGCTAAAACTGCGATCTTCATAAATCGTGACCACTGCCGGGATAATCAAATCACCCATTGGCGCAGTTTTTTCGTTGAATTGCTTGGTGAATTCCGCAATATTAATGCCGTGCGGACCAAGTGCGGTACCTACTGGAGGTGCCGGTGTTGCCTTTCCTGCTGGCAACTGCAGTTTAACTTCTGCTTTTACCTTTTTTGCCATATCTTTTTGGTAGGCCAGGCTTTCGCTTGGCCGAGATCCTGATCGTAATCAGAACCAACCTTTCTATGTGTAGCGCGCTTTTAAGCTTCGCTACGATTAATTATGCTTTCTTAACTTGTAAGAAATCTAGTTCAACCGGCGTTTCGCGTCCGAAAATGGAAACTAACACCTTAACCTTGCCCTTTGCTTCATCAACTTCAGAAACTTTGCCTTCATAATCTTTAAATGGGCCGTCCATAATTTTTACCAAATTGCCGGCAACAAAGTCAACTTTATATTTTGGCTCCTCAACGCCCATGCGCTTCTGCAAATACTTAATTTCTTCTTCTGAAATCGGGGTTGGAATTGTGCCGGAGCCGACGAAACCAGTAACATTCGGCGTGTTTCTAACGACATACCAGGAATCATCAGTGACAATCATTTCAACAAGAACATATCCAGGAAAAATCTTTTCTTCAACTGTGGTGCGCTTGCCGTCCTTAATCTTAATTTTTTTCTCCTTGGGCACAATAACATCAAAAATTTTATCTTCCATGCCCATGGATTCAATACGCTGCTTCAAATTATAAGCAACGCTATCTTCATACCCTGAATAGGTATGTAGTACGTACCAATGTTTTTCACCTGTAACCTGCTGTCTAGGCATATTTCAATCGCTTGTAATTAATGCTTAAATAATATGATTATTGCGACAATAATGATAAATATTTCTATTAAGGCTTGCTTTTTTGAATAGTGGTCTTTAAGAACATCCCACCAGTAGACCCAAAATGACTTATTTAGCGAGACGCGCGGCTGCTGATATTTTTTTACGTAAAATTCGTGCGAAAAAGGAAAAAACTTTTTGCTGAACGGCCAAAGCCACATAATGCCCCACTCTGAATCGACAATAAAATGCGACCAAGTGCAAAGCCAAATCTCTAAGCCGACTACTTTATAAAATGGGCTTTTCGCGAAAGCAAATACAATTAAACCTAAAACTAGCCAGACAACCGGCGCATGCGTGAATAGCGTACGGTGATTTTCTTTGGAATTGTCGATTTTAAAATCGCCAACTCTAGAGAAAACGTAAAAGAAATCCAGGTCAGGAACAAATGCAAGCATCGTCCCAAGCGCCAGCAAGTAATGAGTTTCTCTGATAGAAAATTTATAAGGAACTAATTTTATAATCGCGTCAGCGGTAATAAAACCTGCTGCAATATGTCCTGGCGGCAGCATTATCTGTTAACTATTTTCTCTAGAGCTTGGATCAAAATATAGTCGACTCCACCAAGAATTGCGGCAATTACTGCTGAAAAAACAATAACAGTCGCGGTATACTTAATAGTGTCATTTCTTGAAGGCCAAACCACCTTAGAAAGCTCTACCTTTGACTCGAGAATAAACTGGATTACTTTGGACATTGTGATAAATTAAAGCTTTTTTAAAAGGCCTTCGGGGCCTTTATATGCAGGATTATAACATAAGCGTAAAAAACGCGCAACAACGAGGGTGCCCCTCGGATGGCAGCCTCGGATAGCACCTTGGGATGGTACCCTGATACCGAATTTCTATTGAATTACATGGTCGGTTTAATTATAATGCACGTTATGCCAGAAAAAATAAGAATAGCAACTTTTAACGTCTTTTACGCAAAAAACTATTTGATTTTTGCGGATGCGATCAAGCAAAATACAGTTTTGAATGGCGCGGATATCATTCTATTTCAAGAAATTGAAGCGTATCCAGAAGAAGGGCGCGAGCGAGCGCAGCATATCGCCTGGCATTTGGGCATGCATTATATTTATGTGCCTGCGCGCGATACTGACCTTGGTGGTACGCATGGGCTTGCGATTTTAAGCAAATATCCAATCATTGAAAGCGAGTTGATTCCATTACCCTTTTTTAATATTCATCGCCACTCGCGCACGCGCATTGCAGTGAATGCAATAATTGATGTTAATGGCAAACACATCCTTGTTTCAAATGTGCACTTGGATACGCGTTTAAATATTAATGAGCGGACAATGCAATTGGGTTCACTGATGAAAAAAATCGAAGAGCACCAAATTAAAGACGTCATTATCGGCGGCGACTTTAACACCATCCCCTTTCGCTGGGCATTTCGCTTGATGCCTTATTTTTATGCTAACCAACGCAAGCAACTGGCAAAATATTTTGCGGAGCATAACTTTCAAGCGACACTAGACCGTTCGCTGCCAACATTTGCCTCGCGCTTTTTGCGTTGGAGCTTGGATGCAATTTACAGCAAAAACTTCGACGTCTTAAATGCTGGCGTTGAAACAAACGTAAAAATGTCTGACCATTATCCGGTTTGGACAGACCTCGCGCTTTAAATATCCAGATTCTTCACCGCTTTTGCATGCGCCTGAATGAAGCGCTTGCGCGGCGCGACTTCGTCGCCCATCAAAGTTTCAAAAATTTCAGAAGCCTTTTCTGCGTCTTCAATTTTAACCTGCAACATGACGCGGTTCTGCGGATCCATTGTTGTTTCCCAAAGCTGCTCCGGGTTCATTTCACCCAAACCCTTATAGCGTTGAATAGAGTAACCCTTTGGCTTGCCATCTTCGCCGACTTCCTGGCCTTCAATGCTTTCGCTAGTGCTTTCTGAAAGCACTTCAGTGATTTCATCTTCTACAGCTTGTTTTTTCTTATCTAATTTGCTTTTAACTTTCTTAGCTTCGCGCTCCGAAAGCAAGTCAGACAAAATTTCATCGCGTTCAGCATCTGAAAAAGCGTACTGAAATTCTTTGCCAACCTGGACGCGGAAAAGCGGCGGCTGGGCAATATACAAATATCCGCGGCGGATCACTTCCGGGAAATAACGGTAAAAAAGCGTTAACAGTAAAGTGCGAATGTGCGCGCCGTCAACGTCCGCATCAGTCATAATGATTATTCTGTGGTAGCGCACTTTTTCTGGGTCAAACTGCTCACCCACTCCGGCGCCCATTGCGATAACTAAATTTTTAATTTCCTGCGAAGAAAGCATCTTGTCCAAGCGTGCGCGCTCAACATTCAAAATTTTCCCGCGCAACGGCAAGATTGCCTGAAAGCGGCGGTCGCGCCCTTGCTTAGCAGAGCCTCCTGCAGAATCGCCCTCTACAATATAAAGTTCAGAGTCAGCAGGATCGGAATTGGAACAGTCTGCCAGTTTTCCCGGCAACGCCAAGCCTTCTAATACACCTTTACGGATCACGGACTCGCGCGCCGCGCGCGCCGCCATGCGAGCTTTTGCCGCAAGGATGACTTTTTCAATAATTTTACCGGCATCGCCCGGATGTTCCTCAAAATAAGTTTCCAGTGCTTGGCCAACCACAGTTTCCACGGCAGTACGCACCTCCGGATTACCAAGCTTGGCTTTTGTTTGCCCCTCAAACTGCGGATTCGGCAATTTCACGGAAATAATTGCAGACAAACCCTCGCGCATGTCTTCACCAGTAAGTTTTTCTGATTCTTTGACGTAACCGTTTTTTGTCGCGTAATTGTTTATAGAGCGCGTCAGCGCAGTGCGGAAGCCGGTAACATGCATGCCGCCTTCATTGTTGTATTCGTTATTAGCATAGGCCATGATCAACTCATCAAAATCTTCGGTGTATTGCAGCGCAATTTCAACCATAATTTCATCAACTGTTTTGTTAATGTAAATTGGTTCGTGCTTAACCTTTTTCTTGCGGTTAATCTGGCGGATATACGAAACGACGCCGCCTTCAAAATAATATTGGTAACTGATACCTGCATTTTCATCGGTAATTTTGAAATGCAGCCCTTTAGTTAAATAAGCTTGCGAGCGCAAGTGTTCTAAAACAGTTTTCGTTTTGAATTCAACTGTGGTGAAAATTGAAGCATCTGGGTAAAAAGTTATTGTTGTGCCGGTTTGGATCGGATCTTTTGGCGAAACTTTGCCAATTTCTTTTACTTTAGTTTGCGGTACGCCTTTTTTATAAGTTTGCTCGTAAATTTTACCGTCGCGCTTAACCTGCGCAATCAATTCTGTTGAAAGCGCGTTAACGACTGACACACCGACTCCGTGCAAGCCGCCAGAAACTTTATAGCCAGAAGCTTCTCCGCCGAATTTTCCGCCAGCGTGCAAAACAGTCAAAACAGTTTCCAATGCCGACTTCTTCGTGGTCTTATGCACGTCAACCGGAATGCCGCGGCCATTATCAATAACAGTGCAGCCGCCGTCTTTCTGCAAAATGACTTCTATAAAATTAGCATGCCCTGCCATTGCCTCGTCTACAGAGTTATCCACGACTTCCCAAATTAAGTGGTGCAAGCCGGTTTCGCCGGTTGAACCAATGTACATGCCCGGGCGCTTGCGCACAGGATCAAGCCCCTCTAAAACGGTAATGTTTTCAGCACTATATTCAGATTTTTTCTTAGCTATATCTTTCTCTGCTTTTGGGTCTTTTGCCATAAAAAATAACGTATTTCTGCGTTTAATTCTCCCTTAATATTTTATCACAAAATGGGGCAAAAAACCACCCCAAAATCTACCTTAAATCGGCGTTATATTGGCTTTTTGTTTCGTTGTATAACCTTTCTTGTAACGGCTCAACTTCCTCGGTTTTTAGGGTTCTTTCCGGGCTTCTGTAAACAACGCGGTAAGTGTAGCTTACTTTATCCGGGCCGAATTTTTCTGCGTTTTCATATTTGTCCAAAAGCTCCACTTGCTCCACTAAATCGCCGCCGATTTCGCGGATTAAATCAAAGTAATTATTTGGCACGAAATTTTTTGAAACGACAAAAGAAATGTCTCTTTTAATTGGCGGGAATTTGCTGACTTCCTGGAATGTTTGGCCGAGTTTTAGTTGCTTTTGCACGCGCGGGTCTTCTGACCAAAGCAAGCGGATGTCCGGTAAATTCATGCTGACAATTGCCAGACGTTCCAAGCCAAAGCCAAAAGCCCAGCCATTGTATTTTGAGGAATCCACGCCGAGCTTATCTAAAACGCTGCCGCGCACCACGCCGCTGCCTAAGACCTCCACCCAATTGCCGTTGATTTCGATTTCCATTTCTAGTGAAGGGTCTGTGTACGGGAAAGTGTCTTTGTTAAAGCGGTATTTTACATTTGGGCCGAATACTGCTTTAGCAATGCTTGCTAAAACATTTTCAAGATCTTGCTGGCCAATAATTTTCTGATCTTTCGGGCAAAGATACCAGCCATCCATTTGATGGAAAATATTCATGTGCTTACGGTCAATTTCGTCCTTGCGAAAGACTTTGCCATAGCAAAGGCTGCCAACTGCCTCGTTATTTTTGATGCGCTGCTTAATTTTTTCATCCATTAAATAGTAATACCACATTACTGTCGTGTGCGTGCGCAAAATATTTTTATCATCAACATAATAGGTGTCTGACGCTGATCTTGCCGGATGGTCCGGAGGAAAATCGAACAAATCAAAACTAATGTCAGCTGGAACGATTTCAGGAACTTCAATCAAATCAAAATCCTTAAAATCCGGGAGCTTTACAATTCTTTGCGCCAATTCAAAAATCGGGCTGCCTGGAGTGCGCGAAAGGTCAGGCATGCTCAAATAGCGTTTAATTCTTTTGCTTTGGAAATCTTCCTTATTTTTAAGTTCTTCAATTAAACGACGTTCTGTGTCGGAATGAACTGTAATTTTATCTCTCATATAATTGCTCTCTGGCCAACTATTGTATCATTTCTGGGCGAAATTCGCTACCCAATTTCGTGTCTGGCTTTAGTAGCATAATGCCCGTCCCTGGATCATTGCTTAAGCCTAGCTCGAACGCGGCGCAGATCATGCCTTGGCTTTCCACGCCGCGGATTTTCGCCTTGCTTAAAACGAACGGCTCATGTGTTTCCGAATGGATGTTCTGTGGAATTTCTGCTCCGGGCAAAGCGAGTGCAACTATGTCGCCGTTATCGAAATTGCTTGCGCCGCAAACAATCGGATCAATAACTTCGCTGCCAGTGTCGAGCTTAACAACGCGCAAGCGATCCGCGTTCGGATGTTTTTGCCATTCGACAACGCGTGCAGCAAGGATGTTTGAAAAAGATTGCTTCTGCGCGGCGGGTTGGGTTTTAGCTAAAAATAATTTTTTAAGCCAGTTCATATCATGTTAATTAATATCGAGGACCCCATCTTGAGGGTCCCATCCGAGGGTGCCATCCGAGGGGCACCCTCGTTGTTGAGCCTAATAATAACTGCAGCCATCCGGCGAACAAACATAACCTTTTTTGCCGCTCGGAGGATTTTCTAATGTTGCCTGCAGTGCAAAGCTAGCAAAATCTGCAGAAACTGTGTATTGATAATCCTGGTTAGTTTGCGGGTCAACCGGAATAGTGGTTAAATATTTCGGCTGTAATGCGTTTTTCCAATCTGCTTGCGTTGGGAAAACCGGCTGATCAGGATTTTTAGGGTC
>CAZLFS010000012.1:0-11450 GCA_964559005.1 uncultured Candidatus Saccharibacteria bacterium | reverse complement strand
ATGGCCATCTACCTTATACCGCGTTGCCGTAGAGCCAAAATGGCCGATGTGCATGTGTCCGCCTAAAATTATATCCACGCCGCATTCTGCAATGTCGCGCATGGCATTTTTTGCGCCAGCCACAAGTTTGCGCTTTGGAAATTTTTCCGGCAAATCAAAGGCATGGTGCGCCACTATAATTTTAATTAAATTTTTATCCAAGCCCTTTAAATGCTGCTGGATCAATTTGCGGTGGCGCAATTTCAGCCTGCCGCCTTTTACAGTTAAACGATGTGCGGTATTAATGCCCAGCAAGGCAACTTCATTATCTGCATAAAAAGGTTCCAGGTCTTCGCTAATGAAAATTTTGTAATTTTCAAAAGCCTTGAAAATACGTTTTATTAATCTCCAAGGAACGTCATGGTTGCCAGGCACAATTATCTTCACGCCGGGCAAAGTTTCGATAAAAGCTTTTGCCGCCAAAAACTCGTTTTTTTTCGCGCGTTGGGTTAAATCGCCCGAAATTGCAATAATATCCGGATCAATTTCTTGGATGACCGCCTCCAACGGCGGGATTAGCGCATTATTGACCCTGCTAAAATGCAAATCCGACAAATGAATGATCTTTTTCATATTTTTCGTATCGGGCGCTTATGCTTTTGGCGCCAAAACTTTTAACGCACCGGGAATGATCCGATAATGCAGCGGCGTTTTCAACAAAAAAACTTCGCCATCAATTGCAACGTGCAAAAATTTTTGCCGCGTTTCGATCCAAATTTCTTTAACAACGTGGTTCTCCACCTTATCATCGCCACGTTTGCCAAGTAAAAATTTAAATGCCAGCTTCAGCAGCCCAAGGCGCGGCAAACGGTGCGCCAAATGCAAATTTAAATGTTCTTCATCAATGCGCTCGCGCACGCCAATGTTAAACCCCTGCAGTTTGTAAATATTGTTGCCGATGAAAACCAACGGGCTTTCTCGGACAATTTCCTGTTCATCAATATGCAGGCGAATACGCACGTTCGGATATCTTTTAAGGACTTTAAACAACGCGATCAGCAATGCCAGCGGCCGGGCAACGCCTTTTGCTTCGGAATCCTCGCGTTGGATGACCAAATGCGGATACAAACCAATGCCGGAATTGTTGATAAAAATCAAATTATTGACCTCGGCAACATCCACTTTTTTTGGTTCGCCATTAATAATTGTATCAATTGCCTGCTCAAACTCCAAAGGTATTTTTAAATCTTTGGCAAAATGGTTAAAGGTTCCATGCGGCAAAATGCCTAAATGCGCATCGCTGCCAACCAGCGCCGAAGCAACCGCGCTAATCGTGCCGTCTCCGCCAACGGCAACAATTTTTTTATGCCCCAAACTGATTGCGCGCTTTGCGAGCTTAAAAAGGTTCTCGCCCTTTTCAGCCAAAAAAAACGCGTATTGCACGTTTTTCTTTTCTAATGTTTCCGCGATTTTATCCAAATCAGAAACATACTTCGGCGCCCCTGCTGAAGCGTTAAAAATGATTGCTATTATTTCCATAATTACCCAAAGAGGCTAAAATACTTTTCCCGCAAGAATGAAACAAGGTTGCTAAAATCAAGCGGCTGGCTGAACAAAAACCCTTGCATATAATCGCAGCCGATTGCGCTTAGGAATCGCGCTTGCGCTTCGTTCTCAACGCCTTCGCCGACAACTTTCAAGCCGAGGTTGTGCGCCATTGAAACAATTGCCTTAATGATAGTCGCATCCTGCTCATCATTAATGCAATTGCGTATGAATGATTTGTCGATTTTTATCATATCAATTGGGAACCGGCGCAACAGTTTTAAAGAAGAATAGCCTATGCCAAAATCATCAATAATTATTTCCGCGCCGAGCTCGTTCAGCTCCTTTAACTTGCTGGTGGTCTGGTTAACACTGCGCACGGCCACGCTTTCCGTTATTTCAAAGCCGACACATTCTGGATCCAGGCCAGTGCCGCGCACAAGCTTTGTTACTGCTTCAACCAAATGGCCTTCGCTAAATTGCCTTGCTGACAAATTAACCGTTACTTTCAAATCTTTATAGCCAAGGTCATGGATGTGCTTAATTTGAGTGCAGACCTCTTGGATAACCCAGTGTCCAATTGGCACGATTAATCCGGTTTCCTCGGCAACAGATATAAAATCGTGCGGCAAAAGCATGCCAAATTCCGGATGGTTCCAGCGCAACAACGCTTCAACGCCAGTTATCCTATTAGTTTTCGCTTCGAGAATCGGCTGGTAGCGCATTTTCAATTCGCCATTTCTTAAAGCGCCGCGCAAATCGTTTTCAATATAAAGCTTTTCCGCGGCTTTTACATTCATTGCAGAATTATAATAATGAGATTTCGCACGACCGCCCTCTTTAGCGCCATACAGCGCAGTGTCCGCGTTTTTCAGCAAAGTTTGTCCATCAGTGCCATCGTTTGGATAAATGGCAATGCCAATGCTTCCGGAAATATGATAATTTTCATCTTCAATTCTGATCGGCGCTTCCAGGCTTTTAATGATCCGCTTTGCCACCTGCCCAGCGTTTGCCGGCGATTTAATTTGCGGCAAAATAAATATGAACTCATCGCCGCCAAGCCGGCCAACAACGTCGATGTCTTTGATGGAGTTGCGCAAACGGTTGGCAACTTCTTTTAAGACTTTGTCCCCGGCCGCGTGGCCGAGCGTATCATTAATCATTTTGAAACGGTCGAGGTCCAAAAACATTACTGCCAAGGGATCAACTTTATCCTTTGCCCAAACTAAAATGTCGGCAAGGCGCTCTTCAATGTAAGTACGGTTCGGCAAGCCAGTAAGTCCATCGTGCTTAGCCTGATGCTGAATAAGCTGTTCCACTTCTTTGCGCTGGGTAACATCGCGTGCAACTGTTGTTGCGCCGATTATTTTTCCGGCAGAATCGCGTGTTGGCGAAATGCTTAACGCAACTGTAATAATCCTGCCATCCTTAGCAACACGAGCCGCTTCATAATTTTGGATTTCCTCACCGGCTGCAATCCGTTTCATAATTTCTCCCATTTCATGCGGTGTGTCAAAAGGCATTAACTTCGAAACCGGCTTGCCAACAATTTCATCAGGAGTGTAGCCGTAAAGTTTTTGCGCACCATTGTTCCAGGAAGTAATAATGCCATCCAAGTTTTTGCCGAAAATTGCATCATAAGAATTAGCGACAAACGAAGCATACTGCATTAATGCTTCTTGGGCTTTCTTCTGTTCATCAATGTCAGTATGCGTGCCAAACCATTTGATAATTTTGCCATTATTGTCCTTTAGCGGCACAGCGCGCCCTAAAAACCAACGATAGCTGCCGTCAAACTTCAGTAAGCGTATTTCAACATCGAACATTTTACCAGCATCAAAAGCAGCTCGCCAAGCTGCGCGGGAATTTGCCCAATCATCCGGATGGACTATTTCTTCCCATTTAGCATCATTATTCCTGCCTGTGTACTCATGCCAGCGGCAATTCGTAAATAAAAAATGGCCATCGGGATTTAAAATCCAGACTAAATGCGGCATTTTATCAGCGAGCATTTTAAAATATGCCTCGCTTTCCGGGGCACCATATTTTGCCAACTCCGTTTCCTCCAACCTAATATTTGGTGAAAAAGAGGTTTCTTGCATGTACGTACATACTAACAAAGGCCATAAATTAGACGCAAGCGCCAACTGCGCCAAAAAAAAGAGTCCCGCTTGGGACATTTTATACAATAAATCCTATTAACTTGTACAAAAATTGGGCTTATCATGTAACCCAGAATATTAAGGCCAGAGCAATCATTGCAGAACCCTGGGCAATTAAGCTGACATGCTGGACATTTCTGTGTACGGCAATCGTAATGCCCATTACTACTAATAATGCCAAGACAAAATAAATATAAAAATCATTTACCATATTTGCAGAAACGGTTTTGCCTAGAATACTTACTGATTGGCTGCGGTTTGCAAGGAAACCGAAGACATCTGGTGCGCTGTGTGAGATATTTGCTGCTTCCGCGACGCTGGTATTTCCTGCAAGGTCAAAAGCGGTGATAGTTATTTTGCCAAGCATGTCCTGCAAATTAGAAAGCGTGCCAACCCATTCGTTTGGCGTAGATGTTGGCTGGAGCATAACGCCTTCGCCGCCAATATCGGCAATAACTTTTACTGGATCACCCTGCGCTTGGACATCAATCTTGTAAACAAGGTTGCCTTGGTCTTGTATCGGCTTAATTTCGCCCTTTATAATTGCTGGCGCGGTTGAATCCAGTTTGACTGTTACGTCGCTGGAAAGCTGGCTTGCGCGCGCTTGCTCATCAAAGGCTACTGCATTTAAAACATTAGTGCCTTCGGACAGTTGGATTGTGCCGGAGAAAATTCCTTTTTCTACCGGAAATTCGAATTTCGGCACGTGGTTAACCAAAATGTAAACCGAGGTTGCACCATCCGCTTCGCCGCTGATAAATGCGTCCTTCTGATTCGTCAGCACAAAACCGGGATCGTTAATTATTGGCTGCGTAAGCGCAATGTTGGTTGCGTTAGGCAAAGCGATCGGCGTATTTTGGGTATCGTTTGCTTTCGGCGTTGTAAATTGATCTTGGCCGTAAAAGGGCTGGTCAACATTTGCACCAAACATCTGCACGACGAATACGGCTTTTACGCCATTATATTGGCCTTGGACAATGCCAATACCAATATCCTGAAAATCCTTATTCAAAATATTGGCTTTGTGGCCAGGGCTGTTCATCCAAGCTTGCTCAACACCTTCGGCAGAGTAAAAATTAATCGCCAAATTTTCGCCGGCTACGGCATAATTGTATCCGCTTGCCTTAATAAAATCCCAAGGAGTACGCCCTTGCGGCGAATTATGCGCAAAATACTGGTTATCAAGCATGTCTTGCGCTTTTGCTTGTGCAGCTTGGTCTAACTGCGGATTTTCGAGCAGCGGCTGTTCGTTATAGCTTTCGCGCGAATAGTTGGTAAGTTCCAAAATGTTGCGCGTTGTCAGCGCAGATGAAAGCGCCTGGTTTTCCGGCAAAAAACCGAGTGAAAAAATCGCCAATAATTTGAGCGAAATCAAAAGCCCTGCGTATAAAGACATTGTCCGATGCGCAAGAGCATGGGGTTTATAATTGTTATCAGCGTGCGGAATAAAATGGTCCCGCAAGTGCTTCAGAATATTCATTTGTATTTTTATTTTTGTTTCTGGTTTCCGGTGAATTTTTCCGGAAAAGAAAAAAGATCTTTTTCGATCTTTACATTCTTATTATATCACACTTCGAGAATTTTGTAAACAGCTGGGAACGAAAAAGTTGAGAACTTATAATTCTCAACTCTAAATTCTACTGTATTCTGTCTTCTGTATTCTGTATTCTAGCCTAAAGCCCTTCCGGGAAATTGTAACTCTTAATTAAAGCAGGGCTGTCGCTCTTGTTTCCGTACCAAACTTCAATTTCATCATGCGCCTTAAGTACGTAATCGCGCACGCTGCTAATCGGATTGCCATTTACTGCTACGATCAGCTTATGACTGTCATTGCGGCAATACGTAGCAACGCAATTATCATTAAAATCTATGCCCCACTCGTCAAAAAACTGACTCAACTTGAAATCTTTTTGCACCGGCGACTCAACATGGATCACGCCGCCAGCGTCGTGAGTATGTATCGGTGAGATAAATCCGGTGCCAACGCCGATTTCCGCCGGCACAGCAATGTTTTGGCCGTTAACGACAATATCCAAATGCTGATGGATATGTAAAACCGTACCTTCCGCAGTTAATACGTCCAGTCCGGCTTTATGCATATTGCTTAATAACTGGGTATCGCTGGGAACAGAAGAGAAATCATTAGTTTGGATAGGAGTTGTATCTTTCTTAAAAAGGTAGAAACCGATGCCAAAAACTAACAATAGAATAACGATAACCAGTAAAGCTTTCTTCATTATTATTTTTTAATGGTAGTTGGAGCCTTGGTTGTGCTGTGGTGGCGAATCCTTAACACCTTAGCATGGTGCACTAACCAGGAACCCTGGTCGCCTGAAGCATCAACATCAGTGAAGTTGATGTATGAAACCAATGCTACACCAGCAACAAGCAGCACGACAAGCGTCCAAATAAACCATCTTTTGTTTTGTGCGATAACCATTTTTGTATCTGTTAATTAATTGTTAATTACTTAAAGGCATTATAAAACAAATTGCAAATAAATACAAATTTATTGCTATTCTTTGAAAACTAAAAATTTAAAACCAGAGAAATTCCAAAACATTGTTGTTAATGTTGCAATTAGCTTGGCAATGTTCAGCCACAGCTTTGGCGAAATACTTGCCGGGTGTGTGATTAGTTTCGTCACTACGTAGATCACGGCGGTGTTTATCAACAGCCCAATGAAAGTAACAACGAAGAAAATGAAGAATTCTTTGAAGTTGCGCGCCTTGTTATTTGAAAATGTCCAATGCGAATTCCAAATATAAGAGTTGACCAGTGCCGCGAGGAAAGCGACAGCGTCAATCAAAGATGCTTGGAAGCCAAATGTTACGCCAGTAAGATTGGATAACAAATTTAAAACGCCAAAATCAATCACTGTATTTGAAACACCAACTAAACCAAATTTTGCGAACTGCCAAAGTACAGGAATTTTGTACACCAACAATCGCGCAACAAATAAGCCGGCCAATGCAACCAGCGGCATGCCTAATAAAGCGATAGCTGGCATTTGCACAAAACGCGCGGTCAAGCCAATATTGCTTAATGTCGGCAAAAGAAAAATACCGATGATCACACCGATAATTAACGCGTACTCATAATCGTGCAGTTTCATGCTCGTGTTTGTATTTGTTTGCATTTTTTATATTTAATTACTTTTAAAGTATAGCATTAGCGGAAAAAACTATAAAACATTGCAACAGCAGCCATGCTCATGCAAATAAAAGTCAACCAAACGAAGAAGTTAGACCAGAAGCCGCTTTTATATTCACCCATTATTTCTTCATTACCAGCAATCCTGGCAATGATGAAAATAAGCGGCACAGCCACAACTCCATTAATGACCGCTGTAACCACCAATGCTTTGATCGGGTCAATGCCGACAAAGTTGATCAGAAGCCCGATGATAGTGGCTACAGTAATAACGCCATAAAAACCATGCGCGCGCTTTAACTTTAGATTCAAGCTTGCACGCCAATTCAGCGCCTCTGAAACGGCGTACGAGGCTGAACCGGAAAGAACCGGAACCGCAAGCAGACCCAAACCAATGACTCCAATTGCGAAAATTGCTTTAGCAATAAAGCCGGCATTGGGAAAAGTATGCACAAGCGGTTCCAGTGCTTTTGCAGCGTCAGCAGATGTAGCAATATTAGTTACGCCATGGCTATTCAACACCGTTGCGGTGGTAACGATAATACACCAAGTGACAATGTTCGAAAACAGCATGCCAAAAAAATTATCGATCCGCATTGATTGAATATTTCTCCAGCTAATTCTTGGCTTCTCACCTGCTTTAAGCAAGTGCTTTTCTTTTTCCTCTTCAACCTCTTCGCTTGCCTCCCAAAAAAACATATAAGGCGTGATCGTAGTTCCGATCACGCCAGTGATAATAAACAAGAAAGCAAAACTAAATTCGAAATGCGGAATAAATGTTGCTTTAAGAATTTCTCGCCAAGGTTCATCGACGATGAAAACTGTAATTACATAAGATAACAAAGAAACCGCCAGCCATTTAAGAATTCTGGCATATACTTTATATGAAGTATATATTTCTAAAATTAAAATGAAGGCCGTAAACAAAAGAGTCAGAATAGCAAAATTTACCGGCACGATCAACCGAGCTGCCGCAGCCATTGCGCCGATATCGGCGCCAATATTAATAACATTTGCAATTACGACCAGAGCCACAACGCCAAGGACAATTTTTCGGCTGTAATGCTCTTTAACCACAGCTGTGATGCCTTTGCCAGTGACCTGCCCAATCCTGGCGCAAGCCTCTTGCACTGCGGTCATAAGCGGCAAAGTAAACAGAGCTGGCCATAACCGAATTGAGCTCCGGTTTGAGAGTAAGTCGCGATCCCGGAAGGATCATCATCGGCTGCACCAGTGATTAGCCCTGGACCCCAAATACGGAACAACCTGCTAAAAATGTTAAATTTTTGTTTCTGGCTTTTGTCCGTTGGCATGCGGATTTAATGAATTTAAAACCTCATCTATATATTGATGCACGGCTTGCCAATTATCAAGCCCTGCTTTCGGGTAAAGGATGTATCCGCCGTCTGCTGCGCGGTCGTTTACAAGCACATTTTGGTCGCTTAACGAGATGCGCTGGGCATTATCAAAACTGCTTTGGCCGGCATATGCGGAAAGGTCTTTAATTTCCGCAACTGACAAGTCCGTTTGGAAATGGCTTTGAATTGCATTCATCAGGTCAAAAACTTTAAATATTGCATCTGTATGCATGGCTTTATCTTGCACGGAGGCTAGGATTTTTTGCTGGCGGCGGCTGCGCGCAAAATCCGAGCCTTCTGCGCCATCGCCATGACGGGAACGGACATATTCCAGCGCGCGATCGCCGTTCATAAACTGGTAGCCGGAATCAAAATGCACTTTGCGATAGCGGCAGAAGCTTGAATAATCCTCCTCCGGTGCAACGCAAATCGGGCCAGCAGCATTTTGGTCGCCATTCGGATATTGGTAATCAGTAAACGCATTATCAACATTAACATTAACGCCGCCAACGGCGTCAACAATGCCTTTAAATCCGGAAAAGTCCATGCTGACAAAATTGTCGATTGGCATGCCGGTCACTTCTGAAGCCGCGTATTTTGCAAGATTTCCCGGGCCATTATAGCCGCTGAATTGCGGCAATTTGTTTGGGTAGTGGACGCGATCCATGCCAGTGACGTAAGCAGAATTTATTTTGGCGTCTGCGCCATCATAGCCATTTGTCGGCAATTTCACCCAGATGTCGCGCGGCAAAGAAATCAAGGAGATTTGGTTAGTTGAAAAATCAAGGCTGACGACCATCATCGAATCAGTTAAGTACGGACCGTCATGCCCTTCGCCGCCATAGCCAAGCAGCAAAATATTAAAACGTTTTTTATTATTGATTGCATCAACAACAGCAGAATCGTCTAGGCCGCGCAGTGCCGTGAACTTCGCTCCTAATACCGCGCCAATGTCCTGCTGCACGGAACGATAAAAACTTTGGTGCGACAAAGAAACCGAGGAAGCAAAATTAATTGTTCTGCCCAAAACCGCACCAACGAATAAAACCAGCACGATGAGTGGCGCAACCAAAAAAACTTTTCGAAAAGCAAAGCTTTTTCGCGGTTTAACTGTTTGCGGTTTTAGGTTAAGAGCGGCCTGCGTTGCTGCCAATTTTGGCTGTTCAATTTCAGAATGCGGCGCAAAGTAATCATCAATTAATTTGTCTTTGTAAGAAAAATCTGCCGCGGTTTCGTGCGCTGCAACTTCTTGCTGCTCAATCTGCTGATCAAAAAAAATTTCCTGTTTTTCAGGCTTATGAGGCTGCGGTTTTTCTTTTGGCACTCTCCTTATATCGAAGTTCTGCTGCATGTGCTCATTATGCCAAAAATCCAAGCATAAAGAAAGAGCGCGTTATCCGCGCCCTATCCACAATCAGCTGCTAACTTTGCCAAGATGATTTTTCAAACAGTTGCTATACAAAGATAGAAATTGCGCAGTCACTTTTCGGGTATCGTGCGCTGCAATAATTCTTAAACTTTCTTCAGACATCTGTTTCCGCAAAACATCATCATTGAAAATTACTTGCGGTAGGATCATGTGCAAAGCATAACAAAAAAGCCGCCTTTCGGCGACAGTCTTGTTTCCTAACTGAGCAATGATAGAAATGCTACGTCTTTACCAATGGTTATTGATTGCAACGAATGCGAATCAATAATCGACCACTGGACTAGCTCGCGCATAAAGCGCAAAAGCTAAATGTCCATTTCTCCTTAGAAAGGAGGTGATCCATCGACAGCTTCCGCTACCGATGCCTTGTTACGACTTCGTCCCAGTTATGAGTCATACCTTAAACAAGAAACTTGTCTTTGGGTAGTACCCACTTCCATGACGTGACGGGCGGTGATCGTGATATCTAACCGTGATTCACACCCCACTGGACAAGCGCTTCTCGCGCATCCAGCGAGTACTAAACACCCCTTTTATTCACAGTTCGCAATTGGTCAACTAATTGGGAAATTTCGATTAGCCCTTCTGGATTCAAATGTTGTTTGTCCAAAACTTTTTGGACAATTAATTTAAATGCATTATAAGCTTTCTCTTTTTTCCCAAACAATGGATATTTATCAAAAAATGGTATTAGCTTTGTCGATATATCAGTGATGTTGCTCACTTTGTATCGCACATGCCTTTTCCAATTTTTGTCCTTATAGCTTGCATATCTGCCGTAGTCTAAGCCGTAAACCGTGCCACAGCCAATTATTTCTTTGACTGCAGTCAGCACAGATAAATCGTCTTCAGCTACTTCAATTATGAAACTAGGCCTCACGCGAGTTAGCAATTTATACTTCTGGTCTTTGCCAAACTCAACGTAAAAACATCCTTCACCAACTACAAATCCTGAAATATTTTCAGGGCTTATGGCATTTGCCATATTAGTTTTCTCCCTTTGCCGATTAATCGGCTACTATGGATACTGCTGACTTCCTTACAAGGCCTTTGTTGCCAAAGGACTAAGCTGGTTACTACTTGTAAGGATCTCCACGGGTCATTATATCTACAATTTCCTACATTCAATGCCGGCTCATTTTCATGAATAATCTTGCTTCTCATATGTACACGTATGATCGCAAGCGCCGTTTGCCCACTTAAGGACGCAAAGACTGTAATTTGGATTTCGGCCCTTCAGTCTGCTCGTTGCCGAAACAGACCTGCCTACTCCTACGCGATCCGCTCATTCGAATCGCGGTTGGATTTTCACCAACTTGTGAATATAACTGCCGCGCGCATTTTTAATTTTGTACAAAACCCGAGAACGTATTCACCGTAGCGAGGCTGATCTACGGTTACTAGCGATTCCGGCTTCATGAGGGCGAGTTGCAGCCCTCAATCTGAACTGGGGATAGTTTTGATGGGATTTGCTCCGGATTGCTCCTTGGCGTCCCTTTGTGACTATCCATTGTAGCACGTGTGTAGCCCAAGGCGTAAGAGCCACGCTGATTTGACGTCATCCCCACCTTCCTCCAGGTTAAACCCTGGCAGTCTCGTTGGACACTTGTAACCAACAATAGGGGTTGCGCTCGTTCGCACACTTAAGTGCACATCTCACGACACGAGCTGACGACAACCGTGCAGCACCTGTGTAGCACCCTCGAAGGTCACACGTTTCCGTGCGCTTGCAGCTACATGTCAAGCCTTGGTAAGGTTCCTCGCTTACCGTCGAATTAAACCACATGCTCCACCGCTTGTGCGGGTCCCCGTCAATTCCTTTGA
>CAZLFS010000011.1:12007-12319 GCA_964559005.1 uncultured Candidatus Saccharibacteria bacterium | reverse complement strand
TTTCCGCAAGGCTGTTGTCGCTTAAATGCGTGACATTATGCCCATCAAACAAATATTTTCCCGAAGAAGGGCGGTCCAAGAATCCAATTAAGTGCATCAAAGTTGATTTGCCGGAACCGGACGGGCCCATGATTGCAACGAACTCGCCTGCTTCAATTTGCAAATCTATGCCGTTTAAAGCTACGACATGGTTATCCGTGCCATTGTCGTAAACTTTACGCACTTTCTCCATTTCAATTAATGCCATTGGATTGTGAAGAAGTGGCATTAATTGGCGAAGCTAAAACATCTCCAAGATTTAAACCAGAAGTA
>CAZLFS010000011.1:0-11997 GCA_964559005.1 uncultured Candidatus Saccharibacteria bacterium | reverse complement strand
AGTAATTTCTGTAAAGCCGTCGCCAACCAAACCGGTAGTTATTAGCACATCGCGCGTAGATGAACCGGCTACAATACTGACGTATTTTTTATCGCCAAGGCTTTTAATCAAACGGTTTGGCACTGCCAGAACGCCATCCTTGCTGGCAATATTAATGACCAGGTTCGCAGTCATGCCCGGTTTGATGCTCTGGTCATCTGGCAAGGATGAAATCACGCGGTAATTGATTACGCCGGAAACCACTGTTGCCGCAGGATCAATAGAAAGAACTTGCCCGGTAAAATGAGTATCCGGGCCAAAGGCATCCAGGGTCATGTCAATTTGCTGGGCGGGCTTTACTTGTGCAATTGATGATTCGGAAATATTTGATTCGACATGCAAAGAGTTTTTATCCAACAGCACCACCACTTCTTTTTGCGGCGGCACAGTTTCGCCGATTTTTGCGTCAACCGAAGTGATTACGCCGCTGATCGGCGCGGTAATAATATTGTTCTGATAATTATTTTGCGCGGTTTGCAATTGCGCTTGTGCAGTATCAATTTGCGCTTGTGCTGCCTCAATATCTTGTGGGCGGGCCTGCGCTTGTTTTAATGCTAACTGCGCTTGCGCCTGGCTCAAAGCTGCTTGCGCAGTGTCAATGGCACCCTGCGCCGCGGTTAGCGCCTGCGCTTGTGTTTGCAGCGCAGCCTGATAAGCATTGTAATTTGTTAAATAAGTGCTCGCTTGAGTGTTTGGGATTGAGATGATCCAATAATCATTTGGGCTTAAGGTTCCGCTGGTGCTGAAATTAGCATACAGCCCCTTTGTGCCAATTGGCTGGGCAAGCCCGCGCGCAATTTGGCTGTCTGTTGATTCCAATCCGGAAAGATTAAAAGTGTAGCCGGAGCCGTTGACGCCGACCGTAATTTTATAGCTGCCTTGCTGTGTGCCGGTGTAAGTTCCGGTTATGGAAATTGTTGCCGTTGAGCTGTTGGTTGCAGCCGGCACTGCTGCAAGGCCGGAATTTAACATTGCGGAAAGAGCGCTGCTGACAGCAGTGTTTTGCTGCTGCGCAGTGGCGTTATAACTATTTTTTGCATTATTCAAAGCAACCTGCGCTGCCGTTACTGCTGCCTGGCTAACATCAATATCCTGGCTGGATGCGCCGGCAACAACTTTGTCGTAATTGGCCTTAGCCGCGCTCAAGGCAGCTGCTGCTTGGCTGACCGCAGAGGAAGCATCGCGCTCATCAAGCATTGCCAAAACCTGACCTTGCTTGACCTGGTCGCCGACATTGACGTTTACTTTCGCCAAAACGCCGCTGTTCTTGAAACTTAAGTTTAAATTCGCGTTAGAAGTAACTGTCCCCGTCGCCAAAACGGTTTGCTTTACGTCCTGTTTTGCAACTGTATAAGCCGCAGCAACGTTTTGTTTGTGTTTGAAAGCGTAAATCCTCGATCCGATTAAAATAATTAGGATCGCTGCAATTCCGCCATAAATATATCGTTTCTTTTTTGTAGCATTCATTAAAAAACAAGTTTAATGGTAATTTAATTATACCATTAAACCGGCATGTAACAAAATTTTAAGCTATTTCTTCGTTGGTTTGCCTTTGTGTTTGCAATTTGTAAAGCTGCGCGTACTTGCCGTTCTTTGCGAGCAGCTTGCGGTGCGTGCCGCGTTCCTGGATTCTGCCGTTTTCGAGCAAAATAATTTCGTTGGCGCTGATTACTGTTGCAAAGCGGTGCGCAACCGTAATTGTCGTCACGCCCTTGGAAACGTCTTCAATCGCATGCTTGATCATTTCTTCTGAATGCGAATCAAGCGAAGATGTTGCTTCATCAAAAATGAGAATGTCCGGGCGCTTAATAATTGAGCGGGCAATGGCAACTCTTTGCTTTTCACCGCCAGAAAGCTTTACGCCGCGCTCGCCAACAAGCGTTTGCAATGCTTGCGGCAATTTTGCAATAAATCCTTGCAAATATGCGCGGTCGGCAGCTTGGCGGATTTCATTTTCACCCGCTTCAAATGTGCCGTAAGAAATGTTTGCACCCAAAGTCGCATTAAACAAAATATTATCCTGGAAAACAATGCCGATTCTTTTGTGCAAAGCTTGCAAATCGTAATCAGTAATATTTACGCCGTCAATTAAAATTTCGCCAGAAGCCGGCTCGTAAAAACGCAGCAGCAATTTTACAATTGTTGATTTGCCGCTGCCGGAAAAACCGACTAAGGCAAGCGTTTTGCCCGGTTCAACTACAAAGGAAATATTTTCCAGGATATTGCGCTCGCCGTCATAACGGAAAGAAACGTTTCGGAATTCTACTTTGCCCTGCAGTTTTTTCGGTGCGAGCGCATTTTCTTTGGAAGTGATCGTGATCGGCTCGTTTAAAATCAGCTGCAAGCGGTCAATCGCATTAATCCCCTCTTGATATCGGCTGTAAACATCGCCTAAGTCATAAAGTGGCTGATAAATCACAAAGGAATAAAAATTGAACAAGATGACATCGGCAAAGCTTAAAATGCCCTGGAAAGCAAGCACTGAACCGTACCAGATCAAAAATACCCGCGCCATATTCACAATCGTGCCTTGGGAGAAAAACAGCTGCTGGAAAACGATGGTTTTTCGCTTTAGATTTTGATGCGAAATAACATTGTCGTGCTTAACTTGTTCAATTTCGTGCTGCTCGGTGGCAAAAGATTTTACCACTTCAATATGATTCAACGCCTCAAAAGATGTGCCAAATAATTTCTCGTTGACCTTGTTGATTTCGTTTTGAGTCTTCCTAACCCGCTTTGAGAAAAATGATGTCGCGAGAATAAACACCGGCACCAACGCGATTAAGACCAAGCCAATGCGCCACTGCCTGTAAAAAACGTAAATCAAAACCAGAGCGATGGAAAAGCTATTTTGGAAAATCTTATCGAAGAAAACGCTAAATAGGCTGGTGACATCGTCGCGCGCTTTGGAAATTTTTCGAAAAACTTCGCCAGTTTTTTGGTTGGCATGGAACTGCATCGGCAAATTGATGACATGTTCATAAGCATGGTTAAAAATATTAATGCCGATGCGGTCGCTGACTGTTTGCGTGTAATATTGCTGAAAGTTTTTGAAAGTGCGCGCGCAAAATGCAATGATGATCCAGCCAAGCACGGTGAACATCAATTTCTGGAAAAAGACCTGCGGCGTTGGGAATTTGGCGAGGTTGTGCGAATCGCGCAGGAATTTGTCGATAATAGTTGCGAAGAAGAATGGTTCTGCCAAAGAAAACGTTTGCGAAAGAATGACAAATACAAAAATTAGCGCAATGTTTTTGCGCTCGTTGCGGAAATATCGTGAAAGGAAACGGAAGTATGTCAACATGCCCTATTATTCTAGCACACCCCGCGCAACAACGAGGGTGCCCCTCGGATGATATCCTCGGATGAGAGCTTCAAGGTAACGCCTACACCCGCGACCTTGAAAATTGCTGCGAAATATTATAGAATATCATAGTCGCATTTGCGGGTCGGTAGCTCAGTTGGTAGAGCAGCGGCCTTTTAAGCCGTTTGTCGAGGGTTCGATCCCCTCCCGACCCACCAAAAGAAAACGCCGCACGTCCATAAGGATGTGGGGCGGTTTCTTTTTTTTATATTAAAATTTATTCCAAACGATGCCCAGAAATATGCCTGCCAACCAGAACCAAAAACAAAATTGGCAAAATCAACCAAACAAAAGCCGCGATATTGGAAACAAAAACCATTTTTACCAGCGGCGCGAAATTTGCTTTGATTTCCGGCGGCAAGAATGATAACACGACGCTAATCAAAAAGCCGACTTGTAGAAAAGCAAAAACCATTGATAAAAACCAGGAGGTAAATCCGCGGCTTTCCACGGAAGTGTGAAAAACAAATTTTGATAAAGCCAGAAAGAAAAAGCTGAACAAAGCCAGAAAAACAATCAGCCTGCCAAGGTAAACCGCCAGGCCAAGCTTTGCGCCAAGCTCTGTCCCTAAAAATGGCGCTTGGATCACCAACAGCTCTGCCATATAAATTGAAATCAAAATCGAAATTATCCTGCCGCGCCCCGCGGAAAAGGAATAAATGATCGAGACCGCAATCCAAATGAAAAAAATAAAAGCATCCCAAGTCGGGTTATGGAAATTTACGCTATGCAACAGTGAATTGTAATCTTGCATTTTGTTTCTGTACGCTTTCTGCTTTTTTCTAGTATAGCAAAAAATCGCCAGCAAGGCGATTTTTATTCTTCCTCTTCCAGCTGCTTCAGCAATTCCTTTTGTTTTCTGCTCAATTTTTCCGGGACATGCACTTTCACCGTCACAAACAAATCCCCTTTTCCGGAACGGTTTAAATGCTGGATGCCCTTGCCGGCAATCCTGAAAACTTTTCCTGATTGCGTCCCTGCGGGAATCTTTATTTTGACATTGCCTTCCAAAGTTTTCGTTTCGATGCTTGTGCCAAGCGCAGCTTGCGGAAAAGTGATGTGCGCTTCTTTGTATAAATTAAAACCTTCGCGCACAAATTCTTTGCTTGGCTGGACATGAACCAGCAAATACAAATCTCCATTTTCAGAACCGCGATAGCCGGCCTCACCCTCGCCCTTAACGCGAATGCGCTGGTGATTGTCTATGCCAGCAGGAATTGAAATTTTTAAAGTTTTCTCGCCCCGCTTGACACCGCTGCCTTTGCACTCCGTACATGGCTTTTCCGGAATTTTGCCTTGGCCATTGCATTGATCGCACGGCACGGACGAAGCGATCGTGCCAAGGATAGTCCTGCGCGTGCTCTTAATTTGGCCTTGGCCGTGGCATTTCGGGCAAGTAACTATTTTTGATCCTGGTTCTGCGCCGCTGCCATTGCACTTTGGGCAAGCATTTGTTTTCTCTAAGCGAATTTCTTTTTCAACGCCAAAGGCAGCTTCTTCAAAAGAAATTGTAATCGGCATTTCTAAATCTACGCCACGGTTTCTGCGCGATTGCCCGGCTGCCGCTCCGCCGAAAATGCCTCCGAAAATATCGCCAAGGTCGAATTCCACGCCAGCATTGCCAAAGTCAAAGCCCTGCGAAAAATCAAAGCCGTCAAACGGATTGCCGTTTGGCCCAGCACCATAACCACCGCTAAATCCGCCCTGCCTTTGCGCCTGCTCAAAAGTCTGGCCAAACTGGTCGTATTGCGAACGCTTCGTTTGGTCAGACAAAACCTGATAAGCTTCGTTTATTTCTTTAAAACGCTCGCCGCTGCCGCCGCGGTCCGGATGATGTTCTGTGGCCAGCTTGCGATAAGCGCGTTTTATTTCATCAGCAGAAGCGGATTTGGGAACGCCTAAAATTTCGTAATAATTTTTCGCCATTAACTTAGTATTTTCTATTTTTATACTTGCGCACTATTCGGCTTTAAAGCCAATTGCCTTGTCTGGCACAGCCGCTTCTTCAACTTTGCCAAAAGAATTTTCGTAATTTTTCATATTTTCCTGCAATGCCGTGATCATGCGCTTAACGTGCCCGGGAGACAGAATAACTCTTGCAGTGACAATGCCGCCAGACATATAAATGTTCATGAAATCAAAAACAAATTCTTCTTTAGTATGGCCGACCTGCATGAAGTTCGCATAAACGCCTTTTAAAACTTCATCGGTTATTTTTACTTGCAGCTGCGGCTGATTATTTTCTTGTGCCATTTTTTTGTGAATTAATTATGAGGATTTATTCGACGACTTCAGCGTCTACAGGTCCGTTATCTTTTTTCGAGCCTTGATCGGCCGATCCAGATTTATCGCTTTCCGCGCCTGGCTCGGTTTGACCGGGAGCCGGGTTTTGCTGCTGCTGATACATCGCAGCGCCTACTTTTTGGATGGCGCCAGAAAGCTCGTCGATTGCCTTTTTAATTGCATCAAGGTCTTCTTTATCTTTTACGGCTTTCAAAGCATCAACTTTTTCTTGCGCAGCTTTTCGGTCTGCTTCTGGCGCTTTGTCGCCGGCATCCTTCAAAGTTTTTTCAGAAACAGAAATTAAAGTGTCTGCCTGATTGCGCATATCCACCAATTCTCTGCGCTGCTTATCTTCTGCAGCATGCGCTTCGGCTTCTTTTTTCATTCGCTCAATATCGTCTTTGGAAAGATTTGAAGAGCCCTGAATAGTGATATGCTGTTCTTTGCCAGAGGCTTTGTCCTTTGCGCGCACTGTCAAAATTCCGTTTGCATCAATGTCAAAAGTCACTTCAATTTGCGGCACGCCGCGCGGCGCCGGCGGAATGCCATCCAAAATAAATCTGCCTAAAGATTTATTGTCAGCAGCAAATTCGCGCTCGCCTTGGAGGACATTAATTTCTACAGAGGTTTGATTGTCTGCAGCCGTGGAAAATACCTGCGACTTTGAAGTTGGCACTGTGGTATTACGGTCAATCAATGCAGTGCGCACGCCGCCAAGAGTTTCAATGCCAAGCGTCAACGGAGTGACATCAAGCAGCAGAATATCTTTAACTTCGCCGCCAAGCACGCCAGCCTGGATTGCCGCCCCTTTTGCAACCGCTTCCATTGGATCAATGCCGCGTTCAACTTGCTTGCCAACATAGCCTTCAACAAACTTTTGCACGATTGGCATGCGTGTCGGTCCGCCGACTAAAATGATTTTATCGATTTTGTCTGGGGTCAGCTTGGCATCCTTAATCGCCTGTTCAATCGGATTACGCATTCTTTCCACAATCGGCTTCACCAAATCTTCAAGCTTTGCGCGAGTAATTTTCATTGTCAAATGCTTTGGGCCATTTGCGTCTGCTGTAATGAACGGCAGGTTGATGTCTGTTTCCAAAGTGGTCGAAAGCTCGATCTTTGCTTTTTCTGCAGCTTCGCGGATGCGGTTCATTGCCATTTTGTCGTTAGAAATATCAACGCCGTTTTCTTTCTTAAATTCCGCAACAATGTAATTGATCAAAGCAGTATCCATGTCCTTGCCGCCTAGCTCCGTGTCGCCGTGCGTTGAGATAACTTCGAAAACGCCTTGGCCAAAATCCATAATTGTCACATCCAAAGTGCCGCCGCCAAGGTCAAAAACTAAAATCTTTTGTTCCTGCCCGGCTTTATCCAAACCATAAGCCAATGCTGCTGCAGTCGGCTCGTTGATAATGCGGACAACTTCCAAGCCAGCAATTTCGCCGGCATTTTTTGTTGCTTGCCTTTGCGCATCATTGAAATAAGCTGGCACAGTAATTACCGCTTTTTGCACTGGCTGGCCAATGTACGCTTCAGCGTCTTTTTTGATTTTCTGCAAAATAAAAGAAGAGATTTGTTCCGGAGTATATTCTTTGCCGTTAATGGAGTATTTAAAATTAGTGCCCATTTTTCTTTTTGCTTCGTAAACAGTGCCTTCCGGATTAGTCACTGCTTGCCTGCGTGCAGGCTCGCCAACCAAAAGCTGGCCATCTTTTGTAAAAGCTACGTAAGACGGAAAAGCTTTACCTGCAACAGTGTTGCCTTCTGCAGAAGGAATTATGACCGGCTTGCCGCCTTCCATAACTGCTGCCGCAGAATTTGATGTTCCCAAATCGATACCGATAATTTTTGACATAGGATTCCTTTCTTAATAAGTATTGCAATTTATGGTTAATTTGCTATATAATGGCGCTAACAAGGAGGCCGAAATGGCTACAGTCGAATCGTCACTTCAGAGCAGCAGAATTCCGCCTACTATGAGGTGGTTTCTCCTGGCCGTCGCCACGATGATTCTGTCTACTCTGGCGATCGTTGCATTCATTGCCCTCTGGCTGCACCTCTCCTGATTCTGCTGATATCCCGGCTCCGCGCTTTGCGCGGAGCCTTTGTTTTTGCGCCAACTGTATTCTGTATTCTTTATTCTGTATTCTGTGTTCTTGTTACCGCCACTTGTGCTGGCCTTAACACTTTGCCAGCTAACATGTAACCGGTTTGATATTCCTCCGCGATTACGCCGTCTTCTTCACCCGACACTTCCCTGATTGCCTCATGGAAATTCGGATCGAATTTCTTGCCGACTGCATCAATTTTCTGAATGCCCATTTGTGCTATTACCGCATCAATCTGTTTTACAATCCCATCTAAGCCAGCTTTCCAATTCTTAAACTTTTCATCTTCTATTTCCGGAGCATGGATAATTGCCTGCTGCAGGGAGTCGAGCACAGGCAGCATTTGCACGAATGCGGCTTGCTTGCCAAATGTTATCCATTCCGAGCTTTCGCTTTCTTTGCGTTTGCGGAAATTTTCAAAATCGGCTTGCGTACGCTTCCAGCCAGCAAGGTTTTCTTCAGCTTTAGTGAGAGCATCATTTAATTCTTGTTGAAGTTGGTCGATATCCATAGTAAGTAATGAAATAAATAGTTATTATTTTATGTTCACGGCTATTGCGATCAACAATCCGCTGGACAACAACTTCGCAATATATTCAACAACGGTCATATTCTTATCGTAACGCATTGATTTTGGACCGATAATGCCGATCAAACCCTTGCCTTGCGGCAGCTGGACTTGCGAAATAATTAAAGAGTAGTCGGCCATTGCTGGAAGCTGGTGCTCTTTGCCAATCAGCGCTTCGGGCTTGTCTTTAAAAAAATCAGCAAGCATCCGGTCAGCGTATTCATCAATGTTGTCAAAAAACTGCGCCACTTCCAATGCCTGCTCCTTGCCAACTTTCGGGTGCTGCAAAATATTGGACAAACCGGCAGCAGAAGTTTCTTCGGGCAATAGCGCAAATGCCGCCTGGTCAGTGCGTTCTGCGAGCAGTTTTGCAATATTTCTGCCCAGCTCCTGGTGCGCTTTTTGCAATTTAAGCAGCTGCTCTTTTAAAAACCTTTGCTCGCGCAGCGTCAGCTCAAAACGCTTCATCAGTTCATTTATAAAATACCTGTAGCCAATATCTGTTGGTACCCTGCCTGCGGATGTGTGCGGCTGTTCGATATAGCCGATCTTTTCCAGCGCCATCATTTCATTGCGGATTGTTGCCGAAGAAATGCCAAAACCATATTTGGCATTAATTTCTTCGGAACCGACCGGTTCAGCGCTGTTTGAGTATTCCTTAACGATTGCGGCAAGGATTTTTGCTTGGCGCTCGGTTAAATTAGTTTTAGAACCAGCTTTTTTAGTTACCATCGCAGAAATATTTTAGCGTTAGCACTCATCACTGTCAAGTGCTAAAAGCAAGGCCGCCATTACTGGCGGCCGATGAGACGAAGGTGCGTTTTTTTGCATCCGTTGGCGGACGCAGGCGTGCTGTTTGCAGACCCAGCGCAATCCAGCGCTTCTTCCAAACGGATTTCGATTGCAGCCGCGTGCCGCATTCTCTGCAGCGCCTGGTGATCGCTGTGCCTGCGCGGATTGCGCAGCCAATGCAGGTCACAGCACTCCGGATGCAACAGCCTGGTCAACTCGAGGTTCGCGCCATACAAATCTCCTTTGGCTATCGATTCAACCAGCACTGTCATTCCCGGAAACTCTTTTTCCACCATTGCCGCCAGGTTTGCCAAAGACGGCTCGCCGTTCTCCCATTGATATAGATCAGTGGGCTTTTCCGCACCTTGCATACCCCCCTTCCTTATTTGACTATGGTTAATCGTATAGAAACGACTGGGAAAACACAATGTAAGAAAAGCTAAAAAGTACCTGAATACTTAGGTACTTCCTAGCGCTTGCCTCAAATATTCACCAGTATAGCTGCGCTTCACCTTTGCAACATCTTCAGGTGTGCCAACAGCAACCAGCTCGCCGCCCTTGTTGCCGCCTTCCGGGCCAAGGTCAACAATCCAATCCGCGCTCTTAATAACATCTAAATTATGTTCGATAACCACAACTGTGTTGCCCTTTTCAACAAGCTTATTCAAAACCGAAAGCAGCCTTTTTACATCAGCAAAATGCAACCCAGTTGTCGGTTCATCCAATATATAAAGCGTACGGCCGGTTGAAGCGCGCGAAAGTTCAGAAGCAAGCTTAATGCGCTGCGCTTCTCCGCCAGACAATGTCGTTGCTTGCTGGCCTAAGTGCATATAGCCCAAACCGACTTCAGACAAAGTTTCCAGCTTGCGGTAAATGACCGGCAAATTGCGGAAAAACAATTTTGCTTCATCAACAGTCATATCCAAAACATCGGAAATGTTCTTCTCTTTATAATGAATTTCCAAAGCTTCGCGATTATATCTGCGGCCTTTACATTCCTCGCAGGTAACGTAAACATCCGGCAAGAAATGCATTTCAATTTTGATCACGCCATCGCCGCCGCAAACCTCACAACGGCCGCCCTTAACGTTAAAGGAAAACCTGCCTGACTTGTAACCGCGCATTTTTGCTTCTGGCGTTGAAGCGAATAAATCCCTGATATAAGTGAAAACGCCGGTATAAGTTGCTGGGTTAGAACGCGGGGTGCGGCCTATTGGCGATTGGTCAATATTAATTATCTTATCAATATTTTCCATGCCCACTATTTTTTTGTGCCTGCCTGGCTGCTCTTTGGAATTATAAAAATAATTTGATAATGCCTTTGCCAAAATTTCATTGAGCAAAGTTGATTTGCCTGAACCGGAAACGCCAGTCAAACAAACAAGCTTGCCGAGCGGAATATCAACATTAATGTCTTTTAAATTATGTTCACTTGCGCCAATAATCGAAATCTTCTTGCCGCTGCCAGGATGGCGCTTTTTTGGCACTTCAATAACTTCTTCACCGGAAAGATATTTGCCGGTAATAGAGTTCTTGTTTTTTTCAATTTGCTTTGGCGTGCCTTCGGCAATTATTTCTCCACCGTGCTTGCCTGCGCCAGGACCGACGTCAACAACCCAATCAGCTGCTTCGATCGTTTCCTGGTCATGCTCAACAACAATTACGGTATTGCCCAAATCGCGCAAACCTTTAAGCGTTTTCAATAAGCGGCTATTGTCGCGCTGGTGCAAGCCGATCGAAGGTTCATCTAATATATAGAGCACTCCGGTTAAGCCAGAGCCAATTTGCGTTGCCAAGCGAATGCGCTGCGCTTCTCCGCCGGACAAAGTGTCTGCGCTGCGGTCGAGCGTTAAATATTCCAAGCCAACATCCTGCAAGAAAATCAAGCGGGAGCGGATTTCTTTTAAAACCTGGTAAGCGATCTGCTTATCTTTTTCACTTATCTTTTTATTCAGCTCTGCAAAATACTTGTCTGCGTCATCAATGCTCATTGTTGAAACGTCAACAATTGATTTGTCTGCAATGGTCACGGCGAGCACTTCCGGCTTTAAGCGTTTGCCATGGCAAGTCGGACACTGCACAATGCGCATATAATTTTCAATTTCATTGCGCATGTAATCAGAATCGGTTTCTCTGTACCTGCGTTCCAAATTTGGGATGACGCCTTCAAAACCAGCGTTAAAGCCAAACTCGCCTTCTTCGCTGCCGCCCGCCACTTTAACTTTTTTATCGCCGCTGCCGCGCAAAATGATATCAATAAATTTTTGCGGCAATTTGTTTACCGGCGTATTCAAAGAAAAGCCGTACTCATCTGCAACTGCCTGGAGCATGCGATTATACCAAGAAATTCTGGAAGTGGTTTTGCTCCAAGGGCGAATCGCGCCTTCAGCCAAAGTAAGCTTCGGGTTGGGAATGATCAGCTCCGGCACGATTTCTAAACGCGTTCCTAAACCGGTACAATCCGGGCAAGCTCCATGCGGAGAATTAAAAGAAAAGTTGCGCGGCGCCAGCTCCGGCATGCTCATGTGCCCTTCAGGGCAGGCGAATTTCTGTGAAAGCAAAGTCTCTTTATTTGCATCAACATTCAAAATAATCGCAACCTCGTCGCCCAAGTCCAAAGCGGTTTCAAGCGAATCCGCAAGCCGGCCGCGATCCTCTTTATTGACTGCAATGCGGTCAACGACAACATCAATGGAATGTTTTTTCTTTTTGTCTAAATTCAATTTCAAAGCATCATTGAGGTCCATCATTTGGCCGTCAATGCGCACGCGCGCATAACCAGCCTTTTTTGCTTCTTCTAAAACATGCTTGTGCTCGCCTTTTTGGTCTTTAATAAACGGTGC
>CAZLFS010000010.1:7701-13160 GCA_964559005.1 uncultured Candidatus Saccharibacteria bacterium | reverse complement strand
TGTTTCCTCGCAAATTACTGCGCACGGCAGGGAATCAATTAAAACAATTTTGGAGAATTACACGCGCTATCTCGTTTCATTGGGCGTGCCGATTGCTTTCGGCGGGGTTGTGCTCGCGCCAAAATTAATAGTTTTGATTGGCGGTTCGCAATTTTATCCGGCATATCCCGCTTTGCAGATTTTGGTTTTTGCTTCAGCTATTTTAATGATTTATGCCGGCGTCAACAGCGTCATGATCAACCAGCTAACCAAGCTTGCTGTCGCAATAACTTTCAGCAATATTTTTATTAATGTCATCGGCAATTTAATTTTTGTGCCGATTTACGGATTTAAGGCGGCGGCAGCAATGACAGTAGTTTCGGAATTGGTCCAGGCAACAATGTACTTTTACTTTGTGCGCAGCAAGATTGTCCAATTTCATGTCTGGCGCTATTTGCCAAAACCGCTCCTTTCCGCTGCAGTTATGGCTTTGTTGCTTTGGCCGCTGCGCAACCACAGCGTAGTTATCACTTTGCCGCTGGGCATAATCGTTTATGCCGCGATGATTTTGCTCACTGGTTATTATCATAAAGGAGATTTTGCTAATATCAGGAATTTTATGAACCGCAGAAAAATTAACGTTAATATTGAGAGCATCTAATGCGTATAGGAATAGAGGCAGAGCGTGCGAATATTGCCGAAGTGACTGGCGTTGAGCATTACGCGAAACAGCTGATTTTAAATTTAGCAAAAATCGACACGGAAAATAATTATATTTTGTACTTGCGCAGCGAGCCGCAGCAGTGGATTAAAAATTTGCCGCAAAATTTTTCCTACAAAGTGATGCCGTTCCCGATTTTTTGGACGCAATTGCGCATTTCTTGGGAAATGCTCGTTGCCAAGCCGGATGCTTTATTTATTATGGCTTCTGCGCTGCCGATTATTCACCCGAAAAATTCAGTTGTCACTATCCATGATTTGGCTTGGGATTTTTATCCGGAAACGTTCGGCAAATTTATGCTCAATTATTTGCGCTTTTCAACCTGGTTTGCTTGCAAGTTTGCGCGCAAAATTATTGCTGTTTCCGAGCAAACGAAAAAAGACTTGCTGCAGAAATACCATTTGCCGGAAGATAAGGTTATCGCCATCCACCATGGTTTTGATTTTGCAACGGAATTTCCATTTGCAATCCCTGAAGAGCAAGCGAAAATTGCACAGCTGCCGGAAAAATTTATTTTGTTTATCAGCACTTTGCAACCGCGAAAAAATGTTTTAGGCTTGATTGATGCTTTTTTGAAACTAAAAAAAGAAAAATCAATTCCGCATTCATTGGTTCTCGCGGGCGGCAAAGGATGGCTTTATGACCAGATTATCGAGAAGATCGAGCAAAATAAAGCTGCTGGCATTGTTTATTTTGGTTATGTGCATGACCGGCTGGCGATTTTGCGAAAAGCCGATTTGCTTGTTCAGCCGGCTTTTTACGAAGGGTTTGGCATGACCGTGCTGGATGCTTTTGCCACGGATGTGCCAGTTGCTTGTTCGAATGTTTCTTCGCTGCCAGAAGTGGCAGGGGATGCTGCCGTTTATTTTGACCCTAAAAATAGCGCGGATATGGCAAACGCGATTTATAAAGCAATTAGCGATGCGCAGTTGCGCGCAAACCTCGTCAGCAAGGGGCGTGCGCGATTAAAAGAATTTAGCTGGGAAAAATGCGCGCGCGAAACGCTTAATGTCTTGAAAGGAAATTAGTGGCTATTAAATTCAGCAAAAATTTTTATCTTACCGTTTTCGGCGTTTATCAGTTTTTTTCCACGCTTGCGATTGCCATTGGCATTTGGCCGGCAAAATTGGTTTTCTTAAATTTGGCAATTCAGCTCCTGGCAATAATTTTCTTTGACCTTGAATATGCTTTGCACAGCATTATCCTTTCAATACCATTTTATTTGGCGCTGCCAATGGCCCGATATGATACAGTTTCAACCTGGCGCATTGCCGTTGCTTTTTTGTTTGCGGTGTTTTTGTGGAAATGGCGCAAGGCAGGCAAGCGCATTGAGCTTTTTTCCTGGGACAAGCCGCTGTTCTGGCTGGTGCTGGCAATTATCCTTTCAATCGTATTCGAACCGTTCAAAGCAATTGGCATAAAAAAACTTTTGTTTGTTGTGAACATATATTTTTTGTACGTTGTTGCTTTTAATGTTTTGCGCGACAAGGAAAAAGTTGTGCGTACGCTCGTAAGCGCCTTTGCTTCCACGGCCGCCATCGTTTTGCTTGGCTTTGCCCAGCTCTTTGCGCTGATCGGCAGAAGCTATTTTTATTTCTGGCAATATTGGGCAACAGTAATATCTCCGAAATTCTATGGCATGCAATTGGCAAATTCGCAGGTTTATTCCAATTCCTGGTTTTCTTTTTACTGGAACAAATATGGCGGCCAAAAACCGTCGCTGCGATTATTTTCTGTGCTGCCCGACTCGCATGCTTATGCAGCGGTTGCAATGTTTTCTTTGCCTTTTGCCGCGGCGCTGATTTATTTTGCAGAGAAACGCTGGCAAAAAGTTTTGTTGTTTATTTATTTGATTGTTGCAAACTTAGGCATTGTTCTTTCCGGCACGCGCGGCGTTTGGCTTGGCATTGCTTTGCCAACAATTGTCCTTACAATTTTGTATGCGAAACATTATGGCCGGCCAAAATTAAAGCTGCTGCTCGCAGAAACCGCACTGTTTGCCTTTGTTTTTTTAGGCGCACAGGCTTTCCAAAGCGTTTATCACCATTTCCGCCCAACAAATAATTCCATTTCAATTTCTGAAAAAATCCAAAGCATTTATGATGTTTCTGAACAGTCAAATAATGTTCGCTTAAAAATTTGGCAGAACACTTTGAAATTTTGGACGCAGCATCCGTTGCTTGGGTCCGGCTATGGAAATTTCCTGGTTTCATTGCAGCGGGAAGATATAACCAATGATGCGAATTATCAGCAGCTTTCAACAAAAAATTTCAAAGCAGTAAATTTGCCGACTAAATACGTTACCGCGCACAGCCTTTATTTGGATTTCCTTGCTGAAACCGGAATTATTGGCTTATTCGTATTCTTGTTTTATCTTTGGAAATTGTTTAAGCAATTCTGGCAGCATTTCAAAGAACATTATTTATTTAATGACGGTTTAAACTTTTTTGTTTTTGCATCTGCATTTATTATGCTTTGGCTTTTCGCTTACTCTTTAATTGATGGCACCTTAATTAATGACCGCGTGCTGATGTATTATTTTATTGACCTGGCAATATGCGGGCGTATAATTACGATGTAATATGACAAAAATTTCAATCAATTTATTGCGATGGAACACTGATCTGGGCAGCATCGAAAAAGTGATTGATGCTGTGCTTGCTTCTGATTATGATGATTATTTGTTGGTTTACAGCGACAATAATGGTGGCCCGGACGGCAGCACTTTGATTGCGCAAATTACCGAAAAATATGGCAACAACCCAAAAGTTAAAATTATTGATAATAAAAGCAACCTTGGCTACGCGCCCGGGCATAACAAATTTTTCGCCGAAGCAGATTCGGAACTGGTAATGGTTTTAAATCCTGATGCAATATTGCACAAAGATTTTTTGCGCAATGTCGTAAAAGTTTTTGATGACCCAAACGTTGGCGGCGCAACCGGCAAAATGCTTAAGCCGAACCAAAATGAAAAAGGCGAGTGGATTATAGACGGCACCGGCATTGTTATTGACCGCACCCGCCGCGCGCGTGAACGCGGCCAGCTTGAGGTTGATCACTGCCAATACGACCAAAAGCGCGACATTTTTGGGGTTTCCGGCTCGGCTGCGGTTTACCGCCGCAAAGCGCTTGAAGATGCAAGAATTGAAAATGAATTTTTCGATCCGGATTTTTTTGCTTATTGGGAAGATTTGGACTTGTCCTGGCGCATGCGTTTGATGGGCTGGAATTTTAAATACGTTCCTGAAGCAGTTGTTTACCATGAGCGCGCGGTTGGTGTCAGCAAAAAAGGCTACCGCAACATCATCGAATTCATTCGGCACCACGCGAAGTTCTCAAAAAACGTCAAACGCTGGAATTGGCGCAACCATTTATTTGCGATTATAAAAAATGATTTTGGCTGGAGTTTTTGGCGCGATTTTCCTTTCATATTCGCGCGCGAATTTTTTATGGCAATTTACATAACTGTCTTTGAAACGAGCACTTGGGGCGCTTTGCCGGATTTTTTCAGATTGCTGCCGAAAATGCTGCGCAAAAGAAAAATCATCCAGGCATGCCGCAAAATAACAACAAGAGATATGGCAACCTGGTTCAACAACGAGGGTGCCCCTCGGAAGCAACCCTCGGATGGGAGCCTCGGATAGGACCCTGGGATGGAGGTCTCGATCTAAACATATGGATTTATCAATCATCATTGTTGCATTCCGCAATCAGGAAAAATTAAGAATTACATTAGAAGCGGTTTTTAAATCAGTCACCAATTTTAAATACGAAGTGATTGTTGTTGATAATGATTCAAAAGACGGCACTGCTGAAATGGTCGAGCGCGAATTTCCGCAAACAAAATTGTTGCGCAATGAAAATAATGGCTTTTCTAAAGGAAATAATTTCGGCATCAAACGTGCTGACCAAAATAGCCGCTATATCTTATTGCTTAATCCGGATACAAGAGTCGAGCCAAATGTATTGGAAGAATGTATTAAAAAGATGGACAGCGATACTAGCATTGGCATTCTTGGCTGCAAGTTGCTGCGAGAAAATGGCGAACTGGATTGGGCATGCCGACGCAACATTCCAAATCCGTGGAATTCTTTTACACGCTTGTTTGGCTTGCAAAAACTTTTTCCAAAAAGCAAGGTTTTTGCCAGTTATAATTTGATGCATGTGCCGATCGGCCAGGAAACAGAAGTCGGCGCGGTAACCGGCGCATTCCTGATGATCCGCCGTTCCGTAATGGAAAAAATCGGTTTGCTCGACGAAGATTTTTTCATGTATGGCGAAGATTTGGATTGGTGCTGCCGCTGCACGCTTGCCTGTTACAAAGTCTGGTACTTCCCAAAAGTCACTACAATTCATTACAAAGGACAGTCTTCGAAAAAAGCGCCGTATCGGTCATTGCACGCGTTTTACAGCGCGATGTGGATTTTCTATAAAAAGCATTATTTGAAAAAATATCCGTTCATTTTAAATTGGCTGGTTTATTTGGGAATTTGGACCAAATTCACGGCAGTGATTACGATCAATTTTTTCAAAAAGAACAAAGTGGTAAGTAAGTAGAATTTAGCAGACTAACTGCCAGATACTAGATTCTAGCTACTAAATAAGGTATAATTTTTTTATGATTACACGAAAAAAGTATATTGCAACCATAGTTATTTTGCTTGCTTTGGCAGGTGGCGCCTTTGCTCAAGGCTTGCATATGGGCCAAAAGGGCTACACTTATTCTGGCCACGATTATCGCATTATTAACCAGAATAAC
>CAZLFS010000010.1:0-7691 GCA_964559005.1 uncultured Candidatus Saccharibacteria bacterium | reverse complement strand
GCCCGAAGGACGTTGATTACAATCTTCTTTGGCAAACGTTGGACACGCTGAACCAAAAATATATTGATAAGCCAATTGACCAGCAAAAAGTCTTGTACGGCGCAATCACCGGCGCAGTAAATGCTGTCGGCGATCCTTACACTGCTTTTTTTGATCCAAAAGCTTTGAATGATTTTAAAACCGAGCTCGGCGGCAGCTTTGAAGGTATTGGTGCGGAAGTTGGCATGAAAGACGGCCACGTCACGATTGTTGCGCCGCTAGACGGCAGCCCGGCAAAAAATGCAGGATTGCAATCCGGAGACGTTATTTTAAAAATCGACAACCAGGATGCAACCAACTACACGCTCGAAGAAGCGGTCAACAAAATCCGCGGGCCAAAAGGCACAACCGTTGATCTGACCATTTTCCGCAGCAAAGACAGTAAAACCATGGATTTCAAAATTGTCAGGCAAACTATTGAAGTCACCAGCGTTAAATATTCTGTAAAAGACGATTCCGGCAAAAAAATCGAGTACATTAACATTCAGCGCTTTGGCGATGACACTTTGGATTTATTTAAAAAGGCTGTCAGCGATGCGCAAAATAACCACGTTCAAGGCATTGCCCTCGATTTGCGTGACGATCCAGGTGGCTACTTGGATACCGCAGTGAATGTCGCATCTTACTGGGTTGACCCAGGCAAGGTTGTTGTTAGCGAAGCGCATTCAGACGGCACTAAAGAGCAGTACACTGCGCGCGGCGGCAATGTTTTGAAGGGGATCCCAACAGTTGTTTTGATCAATGACGGCAGCGCTTCTGCTTCCGAAATTTTGACTGGCGCGCTACACGATTACGGCTTGGCAAAAACTGTTGGTATAAAGAGCTTTGGCAAAGGTTCAGTGCAGGAATTAATCAATCTTCCGCAAGACACTGCGCTTAAAGTAACTGTTGCAAAATGGCTGACGCCAAACGGCATTAACATCAACCACAACGGCTTGGATCCGGATATTAAAGTTGAACGCAGCCAGGATCAGATTCAAGCAAAGCAGGACCCGCAATTAGATAAAGCAATGCAGCTTTTGAAATAGGCCCTCGCGAGTTAAATTATTTGTACTATGAAAAATTTTACCGCACAACAGCTTCGCGATTCTTTTTTGAAATTCTTTGCTTCAAAAGGGCATACAATCATCCCTTCGGCGCCGCTTGTGCCGCAAAACGACCCCAGCGTGCTCTTTACCACGGCGGGCATGCATCCGTTGGTCCCGTTTTTGCTCGGCGAACCGCATCCAGGCGGCAAGCGCGTTGCTGATGTGCAAAAATGCGTCCGCACCACAGACATTGATGATGTTGGCGACAACCGCCACCTGACATTTTTTGAAATGCTCGGCAACTGGAGCTTTGGTGATTACTTCAAGGCAGAAGCAATTGCCTGGTCTTTTGAGTTTTTGGTAGAGGTGCTTGGCATTGATCCGCAAAATTTATACGTTTCAGTTTTTGCCGGCGATACAGATGTGCCGCGCGACAACGAAGCAATCGAAGCTTGGCAAAAAGCTTTTGCACCTGCAAACATCAACGCAAAATTTAGCGAAGATATTTACGATTTTTCTGGCAGCAACAAAATTTTTCCGTATCGCCGCGAGAAAAACTGGTGGCAAGCGGGCGAAAAAGGCCCAGCTGGCCCAGATACGGAAATGTTTGTTGATTCAGAAGCAGGCTTGCCAGAAAATCAGCGCAACAAGCATCATAAATGGCAAGAGGCAACCGGCTCTAAAGAAAAATGCCACATCAATTGTGATTGCGGCCGTTTCGTGGAAATTTGGAATGATGTTTTCATGCAATACAACGGCTTGGGCAATGGCAAATATGAGCCGCTGAAGCAGAAAAATGTTGACACTGGCATGGGTTTGGAACGCGTGCTTGCATTCTTAAATGGGCAGCAATCTGTTTTTGACACGGAATTATTCAAGCCGGCATTTGATATTTTGCTTGATCGAGTTGGCGAGGCGACAAACGAGCAAGAAGCAAAGCTTCGCGTTATTGCTGACCATTTGCGCACGGCAACGTTTATGGTTTCTGATGGCGTCGTACCGTCAAACAAAGAGCGCGGTTACATTTTACGCCGCATTTTGCGCCGCGCAATGGTGCACGGCAAACTGCTTGGCTTGAAAGGCGATTGGATCGAAAAAATTATCAGCGGTTATATTGATCTTTACAAAAAAGCTTATCCGGACTTGGAAAACAACCAGCGCAATATTTTGAACGTCATTTTGGAAGAAGAAAAAAAGTTCGGCAAAACTTTAGAGGCGGGGTTAAAGCAATTGAAAAGCATTGAGGCATCCGGCGCGCCAATGACTGGCGAAGCAGCTTTTGATCTGTATCAAAGCTTTGGCATTCCAAAAGAAATCACCAAAGAATTTGTAGCTGTTCAGAACGAAGAAGAATTTGAAGCGGCTTTTAAAAAACACCAGGAACTTTCGCGTACAGCTTCAGCAGGAGCTTACAAAGGCGGTTTAGCTGACCATTCAGAAAAAGTTGTGCGCCAGCATACAGCAACACACCTGCTGCAAGCAGCATTGAGAAAAATTTTGGGCGAGCATGTTCAGCAAAAAGGCAGCAACATTACCCAGGAACGCACCCGTTTTGATTTTACGCATCCGGAAAAAATGACGCCGGAGCAGATCAAAGCAGTTGAAGAGCTGGTGAATAAATGGGTCGAAATGGATCTTAAAGTTCAGAAAGACATTATGACGCCAGAAGCAGCGCGCAAACTTGGCGCAATTGGCTTATTTGGCGAGAAATATGGCGATACTGTTTCGATTTATACTATAATGGATGCAGAGGGCAATGTTTACTCGCGCGAATTTTGCGGCGGACCGCATGTTGAGCACACTGCGCAAGTCGGCAAAGTGAAAATCGTCAAAGAAGAGGCGGTTTCGCAGGGGGTAAGAAGAATTAAAGCCATTGTCGATTAGCCTAACCTATGAATCTCGACAAAGCTAACATCCCGGTGTTTGAAGCAAAAAAGGTGGATTTGCCAGATGTGCCGTTTTTGTCGTACAAACCAAATTTCTTGAAAATAAAACACGCTTGGACTGAATTCGGCACATTCAAAAATTTATTGATTATCGGCCACGGCGGCAGCATTACAAGTTTTATGGGCATGTATGGCGCGCTTGCGACAGCCGTGCACCATAAGCAAGTGTATTTTTTAAACACAACAGATCCGGATTATATTGCGCAGCTAAAAAATTTGCCAAAACACGAAACGCTAGTTGTCGCGATTTCAAAATCTGGCGAAACCGTAACGCAAATCGAAGCGCTGATGCACTTCATTGATTATCCGTTGCTTGCGATTACTAGCAAAGGCAGCACGCTTGAACAAATCGTAAAAAAAGTTCCGCACGCGCACATCATAGAACATCCTGCGATTGGCGGCCGCTATACGGCCCTTACTGAAGTCGCCTTAATCCCAGCAGTAATTTGCGGCCTAGACATCCGCGCAATGTACGACGGCGCGTCCGCCTTGTATCAGCAATACAAATCCGAGAACATTGCCATGCAAGCCGCACAAATTTTTTATGCTTTGGAAGATCATGGTTATGTAGATGTGTTCATGCCGTTTTATTCGCACGCGCTGTTTGCCTTCAGCAATTTAATAGTCCAGCTTAACCATGAAAGTTTTGGCAAGGGTGGCAAAGGCCAAACTTATTTCGCACACGAAGCGCCGGAGAGCCAGCATCATACCAACCAGAGATTTTTTGGCGGCAGGAAAAATATTGCCGGATTTTTTATAAACCAAGAGCATTTTCAGCATGACAGCAGTACCGAAGTGCCTGCTGGTATGCATAGCATCCACATTAAGGGCGGTTCGCTTTTTGAGATCAATAAAATCAAGCTTTCAGCATCCATGCAGGCGGAGTTTAAAGGAACCTGGGAAGATGCTAAAATAAATGGAATACCGATTGTCGCGCTGAATATCGCCCAGGTTGCTCCGAAAGAAATTGGCGAATTTATAGCTTTTTGGCAGCTTTTCGCAGTTTACTCCGCGCTGCTGCGCCACGTTAATCCGTTTGACCAGCCGCAAGTGGAGAATTCCAAATTAATTTCCTGGAACAAACGCAGGTCGCTTAAATCTTAACCGCAAGTAATAATGTCTAAGAACCTCTACCTCAATATAGATGACGACGTAACCAAGGCAATCCGGAAGATAAAGAGGGTACCTTCTAACGACATTACCTTGGTTTTGCCAAAAGGCGCACTGCTTTTTTCTGATTACATCAATTTAAAATTGCTCAAGCGCCAGACTGATGGTCTTGGCAAAACAATTTCGGTTTTAACCCAAGATCCAAAAGGGCAGCAGCGCGCTTTGGAAGTTGGTTTTGAATTAAAGAGTTTGGATGCTTTGCGGCCAAAGCGCCCGTCTATGGACGTTGTGCGCAAAGAGGAAAGCAATGATGCGCTTGCCGCAGCAGAAGCTGCGGAAATGGCGCAAATGCAGCCGCAGCAAACGCAAATTATTGAAACTCCTTCGGAACAAGCAGCGCAGCTTTCTGAAGCGCCCCATGCAGAACCAGAAGCTCAAGCTGCTGAAACACTTTCGCGCAAGCAGCATGAAATTCTGCCGTTTTTCGACGACGACGATCCGATTCTTGCACACAGTAAATCCCATGCGCAAAATTCCGCGTACGGCAGAAAATGGCTTTGGACAGGAATTGTTTCGGCTCTGGTTATTTTGATTCTGTTTTCAAGCGTTATTTTGCCAGAGGCGCGCATTACGGTTTATGCGCATACTTCGCCACTGTCGCGCGATTTGCAGATTAACATTGATAAAAATGCTGCTGCACCTGATAACCAACAGCTAATTTTGCCTGGGCAGATTTACGATAAAAACACCCAAGTCACTAAAACTTTCAATAGCACCGGCAGCATCAATGCCGGCAGCAAAGCAACCGGCACAATTCAAATTTACAATTACACTGGCAAGACTTTAAAACTTGGTGCAGGCACAACCGAAATTTTGGTTGGCAACAAGCTTTATCATTTCCAACACGATGTCCTCGGCATCAAGCCGACCAGGAATTTTGGCGGCACTAATGATCCTGATCCGGCAAGCTTGATTCCCGAGGTGCCGATTATTGCGGACACTGGTGGGGAAGATTACAACGTGCCGGCAAACACCCGCTTTGAAATTAACAATCTTAAGCTTGGGCCAGTGCCAAAATTGCTTTGGGCGAAAAATACCCAGCCAATCCAAAACGGCTCTTCAAAATTTTCAACGGTTGTTTCCAAAGCTGATTTAGACAATGCCAACAAGCAGCTCGCTTCGGAAATTGTTTCTGAAGCGCGCCAGGAATTGTCCAGCCAAGGGCTGACATTAATCGAAAGCGGCGCAAACATCCAAGTGCAAAGTGTTAATTTCGATAAGAATGTTAATGATGAAGCTGCGAGTTTTTCCGGAACGATCAATGCGCACATTACTGGCTTGGCTTACAGCCCGTCACAGCTGCAGCAGATGGTTGAACAAAGAGTCGCGCTTGGCCTAGATGCGAACAAATATTTGGCAACTGGCCAGAAAGAAGTGCTCACGCCAACTTTCAAGAATTTGGATTTGAATGCAGGCAAAGGCTTGCTTGTTGCGCATTTTGAAAGCCTAATGGCTTCCAAAGTGGATGCCAACGATATAATTAATCGCGTTAAGGGCAAGGATGCTTTTGACATCAAGGAAGAGCTGCTTGCGGACCCAAGCATTGATCGCGTTGACATTGATTTTAGCCCGTCTTATGTCAGCCGAGCGCCAAGGATCCCGGGCAGGGTCAAGGTTGATATTAAGGCCAATGTTGCAAGGTAGCCGGGTTTGACACTTTTCGGCCATTTTGATAGAATATCGTTACTTAGAATTTAAGTGTTAAAAACTATTTCTAACAGTACGCAGGACTTTGGGAAGTCTGATAAAAGCAAAGAAGTAATTGAGCTCGAAGGCAAAGTTGTAGAAAATTTGCCTAACGCTCTTTTTCGCGTTCAGATTGACTCTGGACAGCTTATTTTGGCCCATATTGCCGGAAAATTGCGCGTTAATAAGATTCGCGTTTTGCCGGGGGACAGGGTAATTGTCGAAGTTACTCCTTATGACTTAACCCGAGGCCGCATCATCCGCAGAATGCGCTAAATATTTAAATATAATGAAAGTAAGAGCAAGCGTTAAAATAATGTGCAAGGATTGCAAAATAGTCCGCAGACAGGGGAAGCTTTTCGTCATTTGCGCGAAAAATCCTAAGCACAAGCAACGCCAAGGCTAACAATTACTACATATGGCTCGAATTGCAGGTGTAAACATTCCAAACGAAAAAAGGATTGAGGCTTCATTGCCTTACATTTATGGCATTGGCGCGCCAATGGCAAGAAAGATTTTGCGCGATACTGGCATTAGCCCAGACAAGCGCACTAAAGATTTATCTGAAGCGGAACTGAACAAAATTCGCGATTGGGTTGATAAAGCCGGAATCAAAGTTGAAGGCCAGTTGCGCCAGCAAATTTTATTGAATATTAAAAGATTAAAAGAAATCGGTGCATACCGCGGAATTAGGCACATTCGCGGTTTACCTGTGCGCGGCCAAAGAACAAAGACTAACTCCAGAACACGCCGCGGCAATGTCCGTAAAACCGCTGGATCTGGCCGTAAATCAGCAGCAGAAAAAACCTAGCCCAACAACGAGGGTGCCCCTCGGATGGGGGCCTCGGATAGGACCCTCGGATGGTAGCCTAACTATAAATAAGATATGCAACAAGAAGAAAAAGTGAAAACTGAACAAACTGTGAAGCCAACCGAAATTCAGCCCCAAGCGGCTGAAGCTTCGGCTGCGCCAAAAACTGCTGTCCGCCGCAAAAAAAGCGCAAAGGCAAAAGTTGCCCGCGGCAAAGTTTACGTTCAATCAACTTACAATAACACTATCATTACCATTACCGATGCTGCCGGCAACGTCATTTCCTGGGGCAGCGCAGGCTTGGTTGGTTTTAAAGGTTCAAAAAAATCAACTCCTTACGCAGCGCAGAAAACCATGGAAGATATAATTCAGCGCGTCAAAGAACGCGGCTTGCAAGAAGTTGATGTTTTGGTAAAAGGCATTGGCTCTGGCCGCGAATCAGCAGTTCGCGCATTGCAGAGCTCCGGCCTGATTGTTTTATCAATTAAGGATCAAACACCAATTCCACACGGCGGTGTAAGACCAAAGAAAGTCCGCAGAGTCTAATATGGCACGCTATACTGGTCCAAAAGTAAAAAAGGCCCGTTCATTTGGCGAAGCAGTCACTGCAAAAGACGCCAAAGTTTTAATGAAGCGCAATTACGGTCCCGGCCAACATGGCCAAGGCCGCAGCCGCGTTTCTGAATATGGCACCCAGCTAAAAGAAAAGCAAAAGGCGAAATGGACATATGGCGTATTAGAGCGCCAATTCCGCAGGTATTTTGAGGAAGCATCGAAGAAAAAAGGCATTACTGGCGACGCTTTGCTGCAAATTCTGGAATCGCGCCTAGATAATGTTGTTTACCGCCTGGGCTTTGCCGAAACGCGCGCGCAAGCAAGACAGCTTGTCTCACACGGATTTTTTAATGTTAACGGCAAAAAAGTAAACATTCCTTCATACAGAACCAGAGTCGGCGAAGTAGTTTCGATCCGCGACAACAAGAAGAAAAGCAAATACATTGTCATTCTCAA
>CAZLFS010000009.1:2039-13215 GCA_964559005.1 uncultured Candidatus Saccharibacteria bacterium | reverse complement strand
TAAAAAAACCTGGTTCCAAACGCTGTTCCCGTTCATCCATGTTTTTGGCGAGAAAACAATTTTTGAAGCAATTAAAGATGCGCCGAACGCTGGCGGCCATGGTGATGAAAACAATTTCCCGGTAGTGCAAAGAATGAGCGAGGGCGAAAAGAAAATTTTGTCCGGTGTTGAAATGAAAATGACCAAGCCAGGCTGGGAGACGAAAGTTAGGACGCTTTATATTGCACCGAAAAATGCTTTTGACGGCAATAAAAAATCCGCGGTGATCGGCGCATTCCGCCAGTTTTCGACAGTCACTTCTAACAATCTTAAGCCAGATGTTCAGCACACTTGGACCAATCACAACTATAAAATTTTTAAGACATTGGAAAAGCCGTTCACTGACTGGATGATTGAATTTAAAAAGCATCATTTTTTGGCTGGCTTTGCTGAGCGCAGCATGTGGATTGGTGCGAATCCGATGATTTTTAACACCGAAGAACTAGCCACAATGTGGCACTTCCCATTAATCACCACAGCAACGCCGCCAGTGGAGCGCATCGATATCAAGAAAGGACAGCCGCCGCAGAATCTTCCTGTTGCCGGATGAGGGTGCCCCTCGGATGGCAGCCTCGGATGGGATCTTGGGATAGGACCCTCGAGGCATAACCACAAAACTATGAGCAGCGATAACGACATAACATTATTTGCCAAAACTAATTTCCGCAACAAACGGGTGTCTTTTGGCATTAAGCGCGACGACCGCCGCAAGCACATGTACGTCATTGGTAAAACTGGTATGGGCAAAACCACGCTCATGGAAAACATGATCATCCAGGATATTGCCAATGGCGAAGGTGTGGCTTTTGTTGATCCGCACGGTGACTCCGTAGAAAAGGTGCTTAATTACATTCCGCCAAAGCGCGTTAACGACGTTATTTACATCAATCCTGCGGACATGGATTATCCGCTCGCTTTTAATATTCTGGAATCAGTTGATCCGCGCTATAAGCATTTGGTTGCCTCCGGGCTAATGGGTGTCTTCACAAAAATTTGGGCTAATTTGTGGTCAGCGAGAATGGAGTACATTTTAAACAACTGCATCCTTGCGCTGCTTGATTCACCTGGCAATACTTTGCTGGGCATTTCAAGAATGCTTGTCGACAAAAAATACCGTAAGAAAATTGTTGACAACATCAAGGACCCGATGATCAAATCGTTTTGGACTGATGAATTTGCAAACTGGAATGAAAAGTATCGCAGTGAAGCAATCGCACCAATCCAAAACAAAGTCGGGCAATTTTTGTCATCGGGGATTATTCGCAACATTGTTGGCCAGCCAAAAAGTACTATAGATTTGCGCAAGGCAATGGATGACAAAAAAATTATTTTAATGAATCTTTCTAAAGGCCGCGTCGGCGAAGACAACTCTGCCTTGCTTGGTGCAATGATCATCACCAAACTTCAGCTTGCCGCGCTTTCTCGCGTTGACGTTCCGGAATCCGAACGTCATGACTTTTACTTATATGTTGATGAGTTTCAGAATTTCGCCACGGAATCTTTTGCAACAATTCTTTCTGAAGCGCGCAAATACCGATTAAATTTGATTGTCGGACACCAATATATTGGCCAGCTTGTCCAAGAAAAAAACACCAAAGTGCGCGATGCGGTATTTGGCAACGTTGGCACAATGGTTTGTTTCCGCGTTGGTGCTGCTGACGCTGAATTCCTGGAAAAGGAATTTTTCCCGACTTTTACCGAAAATGATTTGGTGAATATTCCAAAGCATACAATCATTTTGCGCCTGATGATCAATGGCGTTGCTTCTGATCCGTTTACCGCAGAAACCTTGCCGCCAGGAACTTATCCGTTTACCGGCAATGCTGAAAAAGTGATTAGGATTTCGCGCGAGCGTTATGCGAATCCAGTTTCAGAAGTAGAAAATAAAATTACCCGTTGGATGGGTCAGGAGTATCATGAGCAAGTCGCGGTGATAGCTTCCGGCGCGGAAATGCCACAAAGCGTTGTTGATGAAGATGAAGAAATGCAGCCACAAGCCACCCCGGAAGCAAGCCAACCAGCGCAAGCCGCATCCCAGGCTGAAACAACTCTGCCGCCAACTCCAACACCTGCCGGGCCTACGCGTGCGCCAGCGTCAAAAGCAATGCAGGCCACGGTAGCGATAGAGCCACCGCAGCCACCGCAGCAAACTAAACAGGCACATAATGAGCGCAAGCATAATCCAGCCAGCGACAGACGTGATAAGCAAAATGATAAGCCAAAAAAGCCCCAACAGAATCAGCAAAAAAAGCCAAATCCGATTTGGGAGCATGTTGCAAAAATTACAGAAAAGGGGAATGACGGCAGTTACAAAGAATTAGCAGACCAAATTGTTGATGTTTTAAAAAGTCCAGCGCCGCAAGCTTCGCCGCTTAAAGAAGATCAGCTACCTAAAGAAGATCCGGACGAATTAGTAAAAGAAGCTGATCAGGCAATTTTAGGTTCTGTACAACAGCCAGAATCGCAACCAGAACAATCGCGTACGATTTTAAAGCCAGGAGAATCAGTAAAAATTGACGAAATCTAAAAGCCACAAAACAAAAGGAAAAGTATTAATAGCGCTCTCTGGCGGAATCGATTCCGCAGTAAGCGCTCTTTTACTAATGCGCCAAGGGTATGAGGTTGAGGCGGGTTTTATGAAAAATTGGAGCTCAACGCGCGGTTTGCTGCGTTCAGAATGCCCTTGGTTGGACGATCGCCGCGAGGCTTTGAAAGTCGCAGCGCACCTCGGCATCCCATTGCATACTTTTGACTTTGAAAAGGAATACGAACAGCGTGTGATGAATTATTTTTTTGAAGAATATGCTGCCGGCCGAACACCAAACCCCGATGTTATGTGCAATAAGGAAATTAAATTCAAGTTGCTTTATGAAAAAGCAATGGCAATGGGTTTTGATTATTTGGCAACCGGGCATTATGCAAGAATAGAATATAGAAGACGGAATACAGAAAAAAGTTTGGGGGCAACGCGGCAGTGGCATTTATTGCGGTCTGCGGATGAGTTCAAAGATCAAACTTATTTCATTTATAACATTAAGCGCGAGCAGCTTAAACATATTTTATTTCCTATTGGCGGCTACAAAAAAAGCAAAGTGCGCGAACTTGCGCATCAGTTTGGCTTACCTAATGCTGATCGTAAAGAAAGCATGGGCCTGTGCTTTGTCGGCAAAATTCGCCTAGATGAATTTCTGAAGCAAAAAATCAAGCTAAAGGCAGGCCCGATTATAGATGCGCACGGCCGCGTTTTAGGCAGGCACAAGGGCATTGCTTATTACACAATTGGCCAGCGCCAGGGATTGGGCATTGGCGGCAGCGGACCTTATTATATTGTTGAGAAGAATTTAAAAGCGAACACAATAGTTGTCACTAAAGAATCAGATGACCGCGAATTTTTGGTGCAGCAAATACAAGTTACGCAAACTAATTGGCTGGAAAATCTCAAATTTCCGTCAAAATGCAAAGGCAGATTTCGCCATCAGCAAGAACTGCAAGATTTGTCCGTTGCGCGCGTTGGCGATGATCTTTATCAAATTAAATTTAAAAAAGCGCAAAAAGCAGTGGCATCCGGCCAAAGCCTGGTGCTTTACAAAGGCAAGGTTTGCCTGGGCGGCGGAGTAATTGTTTAATTATTTGCTATAATTAAAGAAACTCCACGGGGGATGCTAAATTGCGTTTAGGACAAGTGTTGCGAGACTTCGGCTGGGTAATTGTGGTTTCAATATTGGCGCTAAGCCCATTCAGCGCTTCAGCCTTCGAGCTTTTCTGCCGTTGGGTTGGCAAACCGCTTTCACGCGGAGTGCCGATCCGCGAACAGCCGTTACACCAGCACCAGGAGGCGAGTGATGACGAATAACGATGCGCATTGGTTCAAAGTGCTGCTTGGACTGGCCGCTTTGAACCTGGTGCCGTTCTGGTTTTGCGTGTTTTTTGCGCAGATTCGCGCAACGTACAAGAACCTGCGTAAGTTGCTCCAAGCCGTTTCAGAAACTCCCAGTTACGCCTGGATGCGCTTCAAGTTCTGTATGCTGGGCTTGAGCACAATCCTAATCAGATCAAACAAATAGCCGCGAACGGTCTTTTTTGATCGAACGCGGCTATTTTGTTTTGAGGGCTACGCCCGAGGGTCATATCCGAGGGTGCCGCCCGAGGGGCACCCTCGTTGTTGAGCGTAGTTAGCGCTTCAGGAACTTTACCAGTAAGAGCGCGACAATGTTGATTATCTTGATCATTGGGTTGATTGCCGGACCAGCAGTATCTTTGTAAGGGTCGCCAACCGTGTCGCCAGTAACAGCGGATTGGTGTGCAAAGGATTTCTTTCCGCCATGATGGCCTTCTTCAATATATTTTTTTGCATTGTCCCAAGCAGCGCCGCCGGTGGTCATCGAAATGCCAACAAATAAACCGGTGACAATGGAACCAACAAGCATTCCGCCTAAGGCGCGCGAACCAAGTACAAATCCAACCAAAATCGGCACAACCACAGGAATTAAAGCCGGAATAATCATTTCTTTGATTGCCGCTTTGGTAACAATATCAACTGCGCGGGAATAATCAGGTTTGCCAGTCCCTTCCATAATTCCGGCAATTTCACGGAACTGGCGGCGCACCTCTTCGACAACCGCGTGTGCAGCTTTGCCAACCGCCTGCATCGCAATCGAAGCAAACAAGTATGGCAGCAAGCCGCCGATGAATAATCCAATCAACACGCGCGGATCAGCAATGTCGAACGCAGAGCTTAAGCCATGGTTATTTAATTCCTGCGAATAAGAAGCAAATAAAACAATTGCTGCAAGCCCTGCAGAAGCAATCGCATAGCCCTTGGTAACGGCTTTGGTGGTGTTGCCAACTTCGTCTAACGGGTCAGTAATATTGCGGACATCATCAGGCAAGCCAGACATTTCTGCAATGCCGCCGGCATTGTCTGTAATTGGGCCAAAAGCATCAATCGCAACAACAATTCCGGTCAAAGAAAGCATGCTCATAACCGAAAGAGCAACGCCATAAATGCCAGCTTCTTTATAAGTAATCAAAATCGCAGCCACAATCAATAAAACAGGAAGCGCGGTAGACTGCATTGAAACTGCCAAACCAGTGATAATATTTGTGCCGTGGCCAGTGGTTGAAGCCTGGGCAATATCCTGGACTGGTTTGAATTTTTTCGAAGTGTAATATTCAGTAATCAAAACAACGCCAGCTGTAACAACCAAGCCCATCAAAGCGGAAACAAATAATTGCTGGATCGAGTATAGGCCATTTCCAGCCATGTACTTTTGGGTGATCGGGTAAAAGGCGAGTGCAGAAAGCACGCCGGATACAATCAGGCCTTTGTAAAGCGCGCCCATGATGCTGCCGGATTTGCCAACGCGCACAAAGAGCGTGCCGATAATTGTTGTCACAATTGAAGCGGCGCCAATCATTAAGGGATAGACGATCGCGTTGCCAAAATTATGGAAAGTGAGCGAGCCTAAAAGCATTACAGCAATTGCAGAAACAACATAAGTTTCAAAAAGGTCAGCAGCCATGCCAGCGTCATCGCCAACATTGTCGCCAACGTTATCTGCAATAACAGCGGGGTTGCGCGGATCGTCTTCGGGAATTCCGGCTTCAACCTTGCCAACCAAGTCAGCACCAACATCAGCACCTTTGGTAAAAATACCGCCGCCTAAGCGAGCGAAAACGGAAATTAAGGAAGCGCCAAAACCCAAACCGATCAAAGCTTCAAGGTTGTGCGTTGCCCAGTAATAACTGGTAATTGCCAAAAGGCCAAGGCCGACAACAAACAAGCCGGTAACAGCTCCGCCCTGGAAAGCAATAGAAAGAGCTGCGGCTAAGCCTTTACGAGCTGACTCTGCAGTGCGGACGTTTGCGCGCACTGCAACGTTCATGCCAATGTATCCGGCAAGCGCCGAAGCAACCGCGCCAATCAAAAAGGCGAGGATAGTTTGGCCGCTAAAATGGGCGAGCCACATTAAAAGAGCTAGGACAACTGCCACAACCGCGATAGTGCGGTATTGGCGGTTCAAATATGCGCGCGCACCGGTTTGGATTGCGCCGGCGATTTCGCGCATTTTCTCATTTCCTTGATCTTTTTTGAGCACGTTAAAGATCAAGACCACTCCGTAGATCAGCGAGAGAAGCGCAGCAAGAATTGCAAATAACATAGGGTTTATAACGAGGGTGCCCCTCGGGCGGCACCCTCGGATGATAGCCTAGGATGGTACCCTCGGGCAGAGCCCTGGAATTCCTTATCAGCCGCGAAAGCGGCCAAATGCTTAATTTTTACTGTTAAATTATGCCAAAAGTACGAAGAAATGGCAAGGCTTTTACTTGCTTTCAGGCAGGATCTGTCTTTATCAAAAGTTGGCTATTGCTTCGATAATATCTTTTGTTTGCATGTTTTTACTATGCCCAAAAAAGCATTATAATTCAAGTGTAACTTAATGCTTGAATGGATATGGTTAATGCGCGCACTTACATTTTGATGGCTTCGACGATTATGTTGGCTATTTCAGTGCTTGGTTTTGCCTTTGGCGAGCCAAATCAAACACCAACCTATCTGCTGCTGATAATGATGGTGCTTGCAATCTGGGGTTTTGCCACCGCGTTTAATAAGAAAAAATAATGCGCTGTGGTGCGCATTATTTTTTAAAGAAAGAATTTATATTGCTTTGATCGCCGCAATAATAGAAATTGCCGGTGAGATTAACGCAGTAACCAGGATTTTTGTGGACGAAAGTGTACTTTGGCGCAAGCCAATAGAGGAATGCTGCAACTACAATCAAAATTGTGTAAATAAGGAATTTAATCATGCGGAAGGCGATATTGCTTATCTGCATTAATTTTATACAAAAAGACGCTGATTGCAAATGCTTCAGCGTCTCCGCAAGGAAAATTTAAATCGTTTCGCCGCTATTCCATTCGTCTTTGATTCGATCCCAGCGCATCTTTAAATCAGCAACCAAATCGTCCAGTTCATTTTCTTTAATACCCTGAAGACGGCGATATTTATCGCCAAGCTGGTCAACCATTTGATTATACTTCATTTGGGTCAAGTCTTTGGTGTAGCGCAAGCGGCGATTAAGCTCGTCGCGCATATTTGTTGCCCAATTGGTTACAGCTTCGCGATTTTCTTGTCCAGAGCGCGGTGAAATAAACAAGCCGACAAGCAGGCCCACGCCAAGCCCAAGCAGCCCCGCGCCTAATGTGTTATTATCTCGTCCCATAAAGTCTCCTTTAACGAGGTAACACCTAGACCCGCAACCTGGATATGCGGCCTAGGTCGGCGACCTCGAATACTTAAATTTAAAGATTTCTTAAAAAACGCAAAAGAAAGCCGAGCACATTCATTTTTGTGCGCGTGCTTTGATATTTCAAATAGCTTTTGCCAGTGGTCAAAAGCGAACGCAGCTCCAGGCCGATCAATTCTGCAATGCGCACGGCGCGCGTGATTTTGCGCTGAACGTAGATTGCGATTATCAGCGCGGCCAGCAAAAACAGCCCAAACAGAGTTAGGGCAATAGAGCCGATTAAGTAGAAAATATGTTGAATATCCATAATGCTATTGTACAAAATGTTGATCCCGGCGCAATTGTGCAAACTTGCGATAATTGCTATAATTCACTGGAATTTATTGTAAAAATTGATCGTTGGGGCGTAGCCAAGTGGTAAGGCATGGGACTCTGAATCCCACATTCGTAGGTTCGATCCCTACCGCCCCAGCCAAAATTCTAATTCTCTATTTTTAGGTCCTACAGCAAGTAGCTGATAGGGCTTATTTAATTGAAAATCTACTACTTTTTGATCCTTAATTTTGGCATTCCAAAGTAGTTTTTCTAAGATATTTCGTTTTTTAAATTCATCAGAAGCCAAGTACTCTTTTTTGGCTTGAACTGCGCTTAAAAAGATCTTTTTGACGTATTCCAAAGTAGATTCAGGGTTTGGATCTTTCTGGCTCTTAATCTGGTTTAGTCGGTCTTGAAGCTGTTTTTCTTCTTTGGTTAGAGCTTCGATTTTGAGTTTGTAGACACTTTCGGGGGTTACTTCAGCTAAGAAGCTGTCTGCAAGCTTTAACTGCTTCTCTTGAACGATTTTTAGTTGATTCTGAATTTCAGTAACTTGAGCCTGTTTGTTGTCTGTTTTCTGTCCTAGCTTTTCTTTTTTAGCTTCATACATAATTTCGATCAGTTCCTCGTCGAACGAGAACAAGTCAAAGACACCAGAGACCTGAGTATGTTTCTTCAAAGATTTGATCTACTGTAAAACCATTTACCTCAGCAATTCTAAGCAATTCAGTCTTTTGAGATTCAATGGACTGAACTTGTTTTTCTTCAGATTCACTGGATTTTCTGCAGTAGATTATGTATTTCATAGGTAGTGTTTGAGTAAATCATCAATCACAAACTTCTCAACTTGATGATTCTTTAGATTATATCTCTTGTGGTCCATGTATGCCAAACGCTTAACTGGAATACCATCTTTTTCAAACTCTAGAGACTCTTGAGGAAGCACGCGCTTAATCTCATTAATCAGCCCCTCGGTATATATTATGGTCGGCTTTAAGAGTCCTTTACTTACAAAGTAACTCTTGTTTTTCTCAAGCCTCGGATCATCAAAATCTTTAGACATGTACTTGGTAACGTAAAATCCAACATCAGAGACATCTTCAATCATTTTGATTTTTATGAATCCATGACCCCAAACATCTGCAACAGTAGTTTTATGTATGTAAGGTAGATTGAACAGAATGACGTGGTAATGGATTGATCCACGTTTCTGAAATTCAATCACAACAACATATTTCAGAATTGATTGTTTGGAATCATATGCTTCCCAGTTCATTCGCCTGATGAACTTAGTATATTCGTAATTAGCTTCTGGAATATTTGTGATATTGTCTTTAAATGTTAGTGTCAAAAACACAGGAGGATATGGAGCGCCTTCTTCATCCTTCCAACCAAAGACATTGGTGTTGATTGTATCAATCAAATTTCTTCGAGCACGCTTAAAACTCCTAGACCTAATCTCCTCAGGGGTTTCAAGGGAACTAGATGCTGACCAATCTTCCTCTGAACCCTCATCACCTTCTTCGTCTTTCTTCGGGCGTTTAAACGGCCTAGCACCAACCATGAACCAACCACCAAACTTGTAATGCTGGATTATGTCTCCTGTGATTTTTAGCTTTTGCCTACTTTCGTAGACCTCTTGAGTTATGTTTTCTAACATTGAATTCTAATTAAGTGATACAAATATCGAGTCCCACAAGCCGGCCGAGCCGCCCTACGGGCGTGCTCACCCCGGCTTATCCATGCTTAGGGCCAAAAGCAATTCAGCAAACGAATTCAAATACTCCTCAGCTTGTTCAGCTGTGATCTTGATTTCGTACTTTTGAGCAAAGTATCTAATCAATCGCTCTTTTAGTTCTGGACTGAATTTGGACATTTAAAAACCTCTAGCTGTTAACTAGAGGTAGTATTGAATTTACCCTTGAGAAAAATTTAACTCAGATATACTGGATTGATTCTACAGGAACCTTTTTTCTTGTTGTTGTACAAGAAAAAAGAGACTTTCTTCAGATTTCCAGATTTTCTCAATTCTGCATACAAAGCTTTATTAACCTGATCACATGCAAAGCGGTACGGATCAGGATTGTTGTTATATCGAGAGTCTTCCCCAAAGAAGGCTTCAGCCATATCTTCGTAGAAAAACTCAATAGATATATCAGGTTGGCTAAATACGTGCTTTAAAAGTAAGTGTGCATTATTATCTCTGTTTTGCTTGTTGATCGGCACTTCTAAAGCATCAACTTTCAACAAACTATTTTTCTCATCAAATTCTAAAGCATGAACTTCGTCTGAGGTCTTAAAGAGTTTCCAATCAGCAAGCTCAGTAAGGAGTCTTGGATGAATATCTTTCAACCTATTCGTATATTGCAAATGCTTATATTTAGCTTTCCATGCTTTCGGGTACAAGAACCAGAGCTTTTCTTCAAAAGTCACACTGTCAAAAAGCAAGAAGTGACTGAACTTTTCTGCAACTGAATCAATGTTCGTATTCTTAAGCGGTTCGTAAACTTCACCATGCAAACTTGAGTATGCTTTCCAGATGTTTTGCTTTGAGGACAGCTTGTACTCCAAGCTTTTCAGCGTGATCCTTTGACAACTCGAAATACGTCTTATGCTTATTCACTATTTTCTGCAAGCTAGGGCTTAGTTCAACCACTTTCAGGTACTCAAATATGGCCAGTACAAAACTAGAGCCTAATGGCTCTTTAAATGCTTTATTATATCGGGATTTTAACTCCCTCTCTACAAGCTGAAAGTGGTCCATACTCCATAAAATTAACATATCTCAGAATACTTGACAAACTGCTATAATATGTGGTATTATAATATATCTCTCAGTGATTTCTGCGCAGATATAAAACCCGCCTAGAAATCGCTGAGGGAGCAGTTTTACACGCAGGACAACGGAGGAAAGGTTATGTCCGAACATCAGAGCAATTTACCCGATGATCTCTATCCGCTCAAGCTGGAATTTCGTCGGGGCGGCATGTGGCTGGCCCGTCTGGGCAACGCCATGGGGGTACAAGGTGCTTACGAGCACATGTGCTATAACGCCATCGCCTTCAAGGTGAGGCGTTACGCACTACCCTTGGCCATCATCATGGCCATCTGCTGGTTCATCCCGGGATGGAACATCTATCACGATAACTTTATCGTGTGGTTAGTGGCCGGTATCGCACTCACGATCCTCACGACCATGCTCGTGACCAGAAGCGCCAGCAGCCCGCTCGCCGAGGAGCTCTACGACAACATCAACCGCCACAACAAAGCGGTTGACCGAGCCGAGCAAATCCTCAAAGCCTTAAAGGCTACAGGAGGAAACGTGAATCCACCCGCCACTTTCCTTGCCCACCTTCGTGAGCTGAGAGAGCGGGCGGATCAGCTGGAACAGCTGGTCATCAGTTACGCTGAGCTACGGGATGTGCCGCTCAGTGTCTACCGACGCCTGAACGAGAACTTCACCAGACAGCTACCGTCCATCGAACATCTGCAGGAGGCGACGGAAGAGAGGCTTCTGGTGATTGAGAGTCAAACCAGTGCCGAGAAGGCGGCCGGAGAAGAAGATCTCGATGATC